>SFNX01000102.1 GCA_004552595.1 Lachnospiraceae bacterium
CTCTTTTTTTCTCCTTATAGATATCGTGGACAATTATATTCGATTATTTATGGACAGGCAATACCGTCAGTAATAGGGCAAAAGTCGGTGGCTTTAACATTATACTGCATTATTGCGATACGTATTCTTTGAATTAATGTACGCATTGTTTTGTCTCCTTTCATTTTTTTATTTATAAATTAAATATGGAATAAAAAATAATGAAAAGAATAAAATACAGTATATAAAATCAGAAAAAAATTATGGATTCCCGAACATGTTTATATAAACACTTAGTTCCATCATTTCCCCGAACTAAAATATCATAACTTGGCTCGTCTTGTTGTTCAAAAGTTCCATATGCATCAATAATGCTGATACGCCCTTCAATTGTTTCATTATCGATGTTGAATTTTACCAAATCACCAATGAGATAACGAGGACATCCAAGAGTTGAAGCAGGTACATTATCTCCAAGTTTAATAATTTGTTTATATAAAAGGTTGTCTTTTTCTGTAAGATTTTTATTGTCATGATAATGTCCAAAATACCATTTTTTATATGATAGTTTTTGGCGAATTGTTTCAAGGTAATCTGTTAAGGCATCATGCTTAAATAATCTGTGTCGTTCATTTTCTAATAGATCTTGGACAGAAGATGGTGCGCAGTGAGATATTATAAAATCTACAGTACAATTTACAGATTCAAGATTTTTAATACCTTCATCCATTTCTTCCTGAGTAGGAAGTTCTTCTTTCCACCAAGATAAGTGATTTATTCTATAAGGCTCCCAATCTCTATCGAGTTGTTTCTTCTTTTCATGGTATAAAGGGTCGCCAAGTTCCAATATTCCGCCAGAAATGTCATGACTCCTAGCACCTCCAAACGTGAAGAAGGTATAATCATCTATATTAAATACTTGGCCGCGCATGAGATGAATGACAGAGTCTCGTATTTTATGTATTTTACCGCCATTCCATTCTTCTATAGGATATGAGTTCAGCCTATCGAAATTCTCATGATTTCCATCTACAAATAATGTTGTAAATGATCTGGCATCAAGTTCATCAAGAATATGATTCTCTGATCTGAGTGTCGCATCTGTGCTAAAGATTCCACCAAAATCACCGCATATTATTACGAAGTCATCTTTAGTAAGAGACTTCTGATCTGGAAAGTTTTTCATGCTAAATTTTGAAAAATCTTGATGGCAATCGCCAGTAACGTATATCATAGAAACTCCTTTATAACTACAATAAGTATAGTAAAAATAGTGTGTTAATACAATAAACTTGCAGTGAACAGAATGTAAATGATGCTATTAAAAGAATTATTAATGCGTATAATACAGAGGAAGAAATTCTAGCGAAAAAGAAAATAGAAATCCTCTTATTATTCCTCACTTTTCGTGTCATCATTTACGTCATAAATTCTGTACAAGGTATTGTGAGAATGAAGCTACGAATAAATTACAGATTTATATTTTGTGGCAGTCAATGATAGAGTTAGATGTCTTTTTTATGTGATTGACTATTAATTAAATGGATAATATAATAACATACAAGAAATTGAAAAACGAATAATGTAGGTTAACGATGAACAAGACTTCTGATATTTTAACAAAACAATATATAAAGCTATGTAATGAAAGGGATTTGCTCACAAAGGAATGTGATGATTTACCCGTTGGTTCAATACAACAAAAAAAGATAAAAAACGGAGTGTATTTTTATCGTCAGTATAGAGAAGGTACAACTGTTAAAACTGTATTTGTACCAGGAGACCAGCTTACAGAAGTTAGTAAGAGTATTAAAAGACGTAAAGAAATAGAAAAAAGACTTAAAGAAATAAATACAGAAATTAGCCAGTTAATAAAGGCTTTAGGATCTGAAATTCATGGCATACCAGAGTTTAAAGATTATAAGCCGGTTAAGAATGTTGACTATAAGGACTATACAATGTATATGTCGCATCTGGCTCATGAGATAAAACGACTAGGAAAAGAAGAATTTGTGATTGAATATAGTGGTATTAAAGAAAGTGGAGTGAGAGCTAGATATTTAAAAGCATTAATTAATTACTTAACCAAAAAGGAAAATACTAAAGCATATGCTTCAGCCAATATCGTTTTAGATCCACTGACATATCAGATGTATTTTACTTATGGTAAGAAGGATATTCTTGAATCGAGAATTGAAAAGGCAGTTCCCGAATTCTTAATGCAGGGATTACTTATTACGAACATACAGGAGGCAGTAGGTGGCACACTCAGTTGAAATACCGTATTTAGACAAAGAGAATATTGAAATATATCTTAATGATTTAGCTACAGAAATTGAAAAAGCAAAAATAGGAAAGCATAGCATTCTTATTGTAGGCGGTGCTGCAATGGCACTTAAATATGAAGATGAAAGATCAACAGTAGATATAGATATTTGTTTTAGAGAACAGAACAAACTTTACTCATGCTGTGAAGTAATTGCTAAAAACTATAATCTTCCAGAAGATTGGATTAATGCAGATGTAATGCACTCAGATTCATTTTCTTATAAGTTGTTTGATAATGCTATTTTATATAAAACAATAGGTGATTATTTAGACATATATGTTGTTGATGATATTGATTTATATTGTATGAAAATAGTTGGACTGAGACCAAAGGATGTTGAGGATATGAATTCGATTGCTCCAAAGCTCAAAGTAAAGGGAGTAACAGTTGAGGATATAGAGAACAACTTTGAGCGATTATATGGTAGCAAATATCACCTTATAAATGATGAAATGAAGCTGATGTATGTTAATATGCAGCTAAGCTAAAAACCATAAAATAGTTGGCACATATAATAGGAAGTAATAAGTTAAATTATCAGGCCTATTGCATATATGTTATAATGGCTATTTAGGACTAAAATCATATATCCGTGATTCGGGTAATCGAATTTTTGAAAGGAGATTACTCGAAAATGAAAGGAATAAATTGTGGATAAAAAATATCAGCTTAATTCAATAGAAAATATAGAATTTCAAAAGTCATTAAGAGAAGAATTATTAATGTTTGGTTATTTGGGAGATGACGGAACACCTTGGATTGACAGACCAAGAGAAACTTGGATAACATGCAGAATGGCACATGTATACAGTATTGGTAAAATGCTTGGATATGATGGATGCGCTGAACTTGCCGCTAAGGCGATAAAGGGAATCAGTAATGAACTTTACGATAAAAAATCATCAGGATGGTATGCAGGTCTTAACGCAAATGGAGAAATACTTCCTGATAAGCAGTGTTACGCTCACGCATTCGTAATTCTTGCAGGAACATCGGCATATTTGGCAGATATTGACGGTGCTAAAGAATTACTTGATAAAGCCTTAGAAGTATTTGATGATAAATTCTTTAATGAAAAAGAAGGACTTGCTGTTGATACATGGAATACAGAATTTACTGAGCTTAGCAGTTACAGAGGACTTAATGCAAATATGCATACGGTCGAAGCATTTCTTGCAGCAGCTGATGCATTGTCAGATGAAAAGTACAGAGTCAGAGCAGGAAGAATAATAGATAGTGTAATATCCTGGGCTAAGAATAATAGCTGGCGTATTCCCGAACATTTTAAAAGCGACTGGACACCGGATTTAGAATATAATATTGATAATAAAACTGATCAGTTTAAGCCTTATGGTGCTACTCCGGGACATGGAATTGAATGGGCAAGGCTTATTGTACAGTGGGCAATGTCTACTGAAACTGATGATAAGGATTCTATAAATAAATATATTGATGCCGCTAAAAATCTATATAATACTGCTGTTAATGATTCATGGTGCAAAAATGGCGAGCCGGGAATTGCGTACACTACTGACTGGGATGGAAATCCTGTTGTAACGGACAGAATGCACTGGACTCTTGCGGAAGCAATTAATACGTCAGCCGTTTTATATAATGTTACAAAAGATACAAAGTATTGCGATGATTATTCTATGTTTATTGAGTATCTTGATAAGTATGTACATGATAAGAAAAATGGATCCTGGTTTCATCAGCTTGATGAGCATAATAAATTAATCGGTACAGTATGGCCGGGAAAAGCTGATTTATATCATGCGTTTCAATCAACACTCATTCCGTATAGTGATGTATCAGTTTCAATAGCAAAGGCTGTAAAAACGAGCAATTAGCATAATTCAAAGAACGCTACGGCACTTGCAGCGGCGACGTTTAGAGAATCGATTCCTTCTCTCATTGGGATTTTGATTGTATAGTCGCACATTGAAACCGTTTCAGGCTTTAATCCGTTGCCTTCGTTACCAAGAATTATAGCGAGTTTTTCTTCGCTCTTAGGAGCAGGGTCACTAACGGATATAGAACGATTTGTAAGTGCCATGGCAGCAGTTTTAAACCCGAGAGATTTTACCTCATCGTATACTTTTTCACTAATTGTCCATGGGATGTTGAATACGGTCCCCATGCTTACTCTTGCAGCACGTCTGTATAAAGGGTCAGCGCAGGCAGGAGTTAATAAAACAGCGTCGACATTTAATGCTGCGGCATTTCTGAAAATTGCACCTAGATTTGTCGGGTTCACGACATCCTCTAATATGGCAATCCTTGTTGCCCCGGTGCATATATCAGCAACCGATGGGAGCGGTTTCCTACGCATGCATGCAAGCATGCCATTTGTAAGTTTGTATCCTGTAAGCTTCGTTAATACATCAAATTCAGCCATATATACAGGTGCGTTTTCAATATCGTTAAGTATATCAGATACTTCGGCGTTCTTATTTTCTATGTGGCTTGATTCAACCAGTACAGATATTGGTTTATATCCGGCATCGATTGCACGTTTAATTACTTTAGGACTTTCTGCGATAAAAATACCCTCTTCAGGTTCATAGTAATGAAGCAACTGCACTTCTGAGCGCAAATTATACACATCAAGTTGAGGACAACTTAAATCAGTTATTTTTATTATTTCATTCATTTTATTTTCCTTATAAATTAGTGTTGTTAACAATAATTATAATTAAATATATTTTTAAACACCATAATCAATCATATTATAAGTATTTAATATAAGAAAAATAGCAAAAAATATTGTAATTCAGCGGTATTTATGCCATTATGTAAACTGAAAGCGAAGTTCAATTTGCATATTAAGCACATTAATATCGAAGGAAAAGTGGATTATGAAGAAAAAGAAAAGTCTTAACAGAAAAATTGTTGGTATGCTTATAATTATGGGATTAGTGTCATTGCTGATCACATATGCAAATGTAAGTGCGTTGAAATTGATTAGTCAGTTTAATAATGACATCTCAACAGCGTTTACTAATTATGAAGAAGCAGTAAAGCTTAGTGACGAGAAGGCCATTGAGCAGGCAAAGGCTGATGTTGATTATTTGCTGCATCACAGCAATACAAGAATTGACGGTACATATAAGTTCGATTATGCGCTTATATTTGTTAATGCACTAATTATTGTCAGAAAGACGATTGTGCGTCCGGCGCAGCATGCTAAGAAGGACCTTGATGAAATCATTGAGGGAATTGAATCGGGAAAGGGCGATTTGACATTACGTGTCTTTGACAAGACAGGAGATGAAATCGGACAGCTTGCAGGCGGAATTAATAAATTCATTGAAGTGTTGCAGGAACTGATGGTTAAGATTCAGAATGCTTCTGAGAATATGAATGAGTCGGTTTATTTAGTAAGGGAAGAGGCTGAGTCATCAAATGTAAATGCTACGAATGTAAGCGCAACTTCAGAGCAGCTTGCCGCATCAATGGAAGAGGTATCTGCTTCATTATATGAACTGACACGAAACTGTTCACTTATGCTTGAGAAAATATCCGAAATTAACGAGAGTGCGGTTTCATCAGCAGAGCGTATGAATGAAGTCAAACTTAATGCTCAGAACAGATACACAGAGGCTGTTTATGCCAAAGAAAAGACTGTTTCAACATTTGAAGGAATTCAGAAGAACGTTGTTGAAGCCGTTGAAGCATCAAAGTCGGTTAATCAGATTAAAGATTTAACGGATAATATTTTAAGCATCGCTTCACAGACAAATCTTCTTGCATTGAATGCAAGTATAGAAGCAGCAAGAGCCGGAGAGGCAGGAAAAGGATTCGCAGTTGTTGCAGATGAAATCAGACAGCTTGCAGATGACTCAAGAGAAACGGCTAACCGAATCCAGGAAATCAGCGGAATGGTTATTGAAGCGGTTTCGGATCTTGCGGGAAATGCAAAAGAGATGATTCGTTTCGTAGATGAAGAGGTTGTCAATGAATACGATAACTTCGTTAAAATAATTGAGAATTATGAGGCTGATTCAGAGGAGGCAAACTCTACATTCAGTGAATTTGCCACTATGTCAGGAGAGAGTGTAAAGACAATGACTGACATGAATGAAGGAATCAACAATATTTCAGTAACGATAGAAGAGTCAGCAAAGGGAGTATCAAATGTTGCAGAGGAGATTTCACAGCTAGTAAGTGCTATTTCTTCTATTTCCGTTCAGGCAGGAGAAAACAAGAATATTTCAGACGGATTATCAGGAGAAGTATCTAAATTTGAGAAGATGTAAATAGTTCACAAAAATATCACAGATTCTATTAGCACTCACCGTTGACAAGTGCTAACAAAAGGTATATAACATAGTCAGAACAAAAGAAAAGAAACATTTCTAGAGTGTTTCCAAACATCCAGGTTCAAAGTTACATATTAGCAAGGTTGTTATATTAGTTTATTTAGAGAAAGGAAGGATGACCTATGATGACACCTAGTATTTTTAATGATAGC
Source organism: Lachnospiraceae bacterium (assembly GCA_004552595.1). GTDB lineage: Bacteria > Bacillota > Clostridia > Lachnospirales > Lachnospiraceae > UBA2868. The sequence continues at coordinate 6,783 of SFNX01000102.1, forward strand.
TTTGATTTATTTGACCATTTTTATCAGGATCCGTGGTTTGGAATTAATGACCGTGATTTTAAGAACATCGAGAAGAAGTTGTACGGTCACAGAGCAAAGAACATTATGAGTACAGATATCAAGGAATCTGATAATGGGTATGAGATGAAAATGGATCTTCCGGGATTTAGTAAAGATGAGATAACTGTAGAACTTAATGATGGTTATTTAACTGTCAGTGCAGCAAAGGGTATGGATAAAGACGAGGCTGAATCAGAAGAGGAAGCTAAGAAAGGTAATTACATCCGCAAGGAGAGATACAGTGGCTCATGCCAGAGAAGCTTTTATGTAGGAGATGCAATTATGCAGGATGATATTAAAGCAAGCTTCAAGCATGGTATTTTGAAATTACTTATTCCTAAGAAAGATGAAAAACAGGTGGAGGCTAAGCAGTACATTGCTATCGAAGGCTAAACAGTCTGTATCCTTGGTCTCAAAATATATTTGATGTTTTTAATGGCTTACCGGTTATCGGTAAGCCATTTTTTCATACATCTTTATTATACCTAAAAGGTATAATAAAGTGTGTGTAATATGTATTTCACATAATAAGATAAATGAGATAATATAATATCAACAACAAACCAATCCATTCAATAAATTTAAAAAGGAGGACAGACATATGAAGATCAGAGAATTTTTAAGAGAGTATTACGAAACATTTTCAAGAAGATAAGAGAGGTGGTTTTTATGTTAAGAGAGGTGCTTAATCCACTACTTTAGGAGTAAAAAGTAATATGGTAAAGATTAGAAATGTTAATTTGTAGCCCATGTCGAAGTGATTCGGTGTGGGCTATTTTCATGAAATTCAAGCGTGCATATGTTAAGCTCTCAGTCGAAGACATAGAAAATATACTGATAATGTGCAAGTGACATATAATACTATTTCTACGAACTATTGTAATATTTTTGTGGCCCCAAAAATGCTAGACTCTATTAACAAGAGATAAAAAGCATTTTTGGGGGACTTTTATGTACAGAGAACAAACTATACTGTTAAATAACTACGACAACATAAACACACTGAATTTTGTATTGCTGACTGTTTTCCCGATATTATTGTTTTTCATTCTTTTTTTCAAATGTAAAATCCTTAAAAAGAATGAATTCAATGAAGATGCGTTCGGAATAAACGATGCAAAGGCATTGCAGGTATTTGCCGCTTTCGGAATACTTATACATCACTTAAGCGGTGCCTCAACAAATTATGGCGATGTATTTAAAGGACCGATTACTGTCATGAGCTTTGTCGGTATCCTGTTTACTTCGATATTCTTCTTTTTCTCGGGCTTTGGCTTAATAAGAAGCTATGAATCTAAGAAAAACTACCTTGACGGATTTGTAAGAAGTAAGTTCCAGGCTGTATTTGTACCATTTATGATTACAAATCTTTTGTATGTGTTAATAGGACTCTCACAGGGCAGAATTACAGATGCGTTGTCTTTTTTCACAAGCGTATTCGGAATAACACTAATAAACACAAATGCCTGGTTCATTGTCGAAATTCTGATTCTTTATATTGCGTTTTACTTAATATTTAAAAACATTAAAACCGAGAAATACAAAATTCCTGCTCTTGCCCTTGTTGCATTTTTAATGACGCTTACAGGCTTTCTTCTTAAGCATGATTATACAAGAATAAACGGGCACTGGTTTAGAGGCGAGTGGTGGTTCAACACTACGATGATATTTGTCTTTGGCCTTATTTTTGGCAAAAACAGGGACGTGATTTTTGAATTCCTTAAAAAGAATTATTCCAAGCTTCTTCCTGCAAATTTTGCATTGCTGATTTTATCTGCGATATTCGAATCTTACGCAAGAAACAATATGTCATACTATGTTGAGACGTATACATATTACGGATATACGGAGAAACTTGTGACCTATATTTCACAGACGATTTTTTGTGTATTGTTCATTATGTTTACAATGCTTATCCTTATGAAGGTTAAATTCGGCAATAGAATACTTAAGTTCCTAAGTGTTTATACCTTCGAAATATATCTTATCCAGGACATTTGTATGTTGAATTACGGATATGATGAACAGGCTCCTGACTGGCTTTTGTTTGCTGTAATAATCATAGCAACTGTAGGCTGTGCAATTTTGCTTAAGGTTATATTGAAATTTGTCAATGACAGAATAAATTCATTTATCGATAGAAAATATGAAGACGAGAACTTAACGATTGAAAAGAGAGCACGATATAAAAATGATGTAACAATTGTCAAAGGATTTATATTATTTTATGCGTTGATGGTTGCAGGACTTGTAATAAGTGCGTTTACACAGATAAAAATAATGTATCATGAAAACAGTTCCGTTCTAGAACAGGTTGAAGCGATAAAGGGCAGTGAACAATTTGACGAGGTTTCTTTTGGGTATTTTGACACTGATTCATTTACAGACGGAAATGAAACTCTCGTTTGGTATGTGATTGCTAAGGAAGACAATAAGGCACTGCTTCTTATGAAGGATTCTTTATATCCATACGCATATAATAAAACATTCGAGGAAACTACATATAAAGATTCTGATATCAGGGATATTGTTATTAACGAGGTGTGCTATGAGGTTATTAATAATACGGCAAGAAAGTATCTTGTTGATGACTCTGTGACAGGAGATAAGGTGTTTTTGCTTTCTGAAGAGGAAGTCAGAAAGTATGATATTCCTGCCGATGTTCTTATGAGTAAGCCAACTAAAAATGCTAAGGAATTCACCGGGATTCTCATAGATAAGCACAATAAGAACGCCTACTGGTGGCTAAGAAACGATGGGCTCACGATTAATGCATCAGTTGTTGATTCTAACGGAAACGTCAATTCAAGTGCAGAAGAAGTAAGCAGAACACGATTTGCAATACGGCCTGCAATATGGGTTAATCTCAATTAGTAAAATACAAATTGTCGCAATACTCATTGTCCCGGCGATAATTTTGTTAATACTGTGGGCAATTGGAAAAGCCGTGTCACTTTAAAGCACATATGTAATGCAAAATGATGAAAACCGCTATATATAGTGGTAATCTATAAAAATCAATATAAGTTTTGTATAAAAATTCATATAAAGATTTGTACAAAACACCACCTTGATAAAAAATGTACCCTAGAGGATAATAGGTCTATGGGAGAAAATTGTAAGGGAGACTTGTTATGACAGAAGAGGTACGTTTTGAAGCAGAGGCTAAGCATATGGAGGCTACACTTTACGGACTTGTAGGTGCTAAGGAACCGGGCTTCGAGGACTTTATCAGAAATGGACTTGAGCGTGCAATGGCAATGATTAATATGGAATCAAAGTCAGAATAAATGGATTAAGATCTGAAAAAGTGATATGATAACAAGACCATGAGGTAAATTCATGGTCTTGTTTTTGTGTGTTTGCGCTATAGGCGCTTTTAGGATAATTTAGCTATGTTAGATATAAAAATTTTTCATCCTATTACAATGGATGATAAAGAATGGATAGAAAAAATTACTAAAAATGAATATTTAGAGATTTGTGACCAGACATTCGGAATGAGCTTTGCGGGAAGATATACATATAATATACAGGTTGCAAACGTTTCAGGATGTGTTGTTTACAAATATGATGAAGGAGAACTGCATTCGTTTTCTTATCCCATTGGTAAGAATTCAAAAGAAGCACTTATAGATATTGTTGAATATATAAAATACAGTTCTGATGACATTCAAATTTCACCAATGTCATTTACGGATAAGCAGGAATTTGAGTCATTATCAATAGACGGGTTTATGATTGAGCCGTATTACGACTATTTTGATTATGTATATCTCACTGAAAACCTTAAGAATTTAGCCGGTAAAAAGTATGCGGCTAAGAGAAATCATATCAACAGATTTGTTGAGAATACAAGCTGGAGCGTAGAAGAATTATCAAAGGAAAATGCATATGAGTGCATACAGCTTGAGAAACACTGGAGACAGACAAAAGAGGATATGATAGAGTTTTCTGATGATGATATGAAAAGAGAACTTATCAATGAGGAAATCGAAATAAGACGTTCTCTTGAAAATCTCAACGAACTTGGATTTTTCGGCATTATTATTAGAAGAGAGGACATTATTACTGCATTTTCAATATGTGAAGAGCAGAATAAGGATACAGTAATCGTTCATTACGAAAAGGCGGATGCGAATATTCAGGGCGCATATCAGATTGTTAACAGAGAAACTGCAGCGTTAATTGACAGGCTTGGATATAAATACGTTAACAGGGAAGACGACCTTGGGATAAGCGGACTTAGAAAAGCAAAGCTGTCATATTACCCTTACTATATGGGTAGAAAATACGGTGCATTTCTGTCTGAGTTTTCATTTGCAACATTAAATGATATCAGTAATCTTAAATTACTTTGGAAGCAGGCATTTAATGATGAAGATGAATATATCAATGAGTATTTTGAGTGCTTAACAGATAAGAATGCAATAAATGAAAAATGGCTTCATGAAGCGGTAATTATCCATAAATCAGGTACTGTTTTGCAGGCGATGGGTTCATTTTCTTCTCTTTGCAAAGAATTATTTTAATTGTCCGCTTGTATTAAAGCCTCAGGATAAATCAGTTGCATCAATGTATGAAAAAATGGGATTTGTAAGGCTACATGGCAGTGAACAGTTTAATATAACCGATGAAATAGTTAAAGCCTCCAATATTATTGATAAGGAAGATTATACAAAAGATTTAATGATACTGTATTAGCCAATTAAAAACCGGACGTATAAAAGCGTCCGGTTTTAAATAGAAATAAATTAATTAATAATGTGAATGTCTCCAATTATCGGAAGAGGAGTCATTTTCTTCTGAGCGGCTGAAACAACTGCCATAACCCAGAAAATAAATAATATCACCGAGATTATCCATCCTATAACAGGTATTGCTGATGTAAGAAAACCGATATTAAGAAGCAAAGCCTGATTTAAATGGAAATTCACAAAATCATTATTTTCCTCTCTATTCATAATGAGTGCAATAAAGAATCCTATCCATGTGATATATCCAACAATCGCAAGAGAATCATTACCCTGAAAAGAAGTTGATTTATTATCAGAATAATTGCTTCTGTTGTCTGAGTAGCCCGTTCTTCCCGATTCTTCTGAAAGCTTTGCTCCACAGCTTGGGCAGAACTTAGAACCGTTTTTTAATTCATTTCCACAATACTGACAAAACATATAGATTATAAAGTATATATTCGGATTTTGAAAGTAAATTCATATAAGATACATATTTATTTTTATTTATTGTATAATAAGGGTCGGGTTTTATTGGAGGTTCATTGGAGGTTACATCATGAAAGTTATTGGTTTAAGCTACATTACGTTATTAATTTATCCAATACTTGCAGTGATTTTGCTATTTGGATTTAAGAGGGCGAAAAAGGGAGAATTTAACGAAGAGTGGA
>SFNX01000103.1 GCA_004552595.1 Lachnospiraceae bacterium
AACGGGAATATGGGTACAGGCTCTCTTCAGGAAATGTGTGAATGGATTGAGTACATGACATTTGACGGGGAAAGTCCATTGGCACTTGAGCGTGCTGAGAACGGAAGGAAAGAGCCTTTTGTAATCGATTATTTCGGAGTCGGAAATGAGACGTGGGGCTATGGCGGTAATATGACGCCTCAATATTATGGTGACCTGTACAGACATTATCAGTGCTTTCTTAAGAATTACAATGCTGAGCATCCATATAAGAAGGTGTGCGTAGGTCCAAGTGACTTTGACTACAGATGGACTGAAGAGATTCTTGAAAAGTGTTATGCATATCCTCATCCTGAAGGAAGACATGGCTTTATGGATTTATTATCAATCCATTATTATGTAATTCCGGGTGATTGGGAGCACAAAGGAAGTGCTACTGATTTTACTGAAGAGGAATACTATACGACTATTAGAAAAGCATACAAGATGGATGAAATACTTACAAGAAACAGTGAAATTCTTGATAAGTATGATAAGAACAATGACATTATGTTTGCAGTTGATGAATGGGGCTGCTGGCTTGATGTTGAAGAAGGAACGAATCCGGGATTTTTGTATCAGCAGAATACTATGAGAGATGCTTTGGTTGCGAGTGTTACATTTGACATATTCAACAGCCACAGCGACAGAGTAAAGATAGCATGTATCGCTCAGATGGTAAATGTTCTTCAGGCAGTATGCATTACAGACAAAGAGAAGATGATATTAACACCTACATATCATGTGTTCAATATGTATAAGAATCATCAGGAGGCATTGCCGTTAATTACAGAATGTGAAAACATTCCAATTTTAAGCGTTGATTCAGAGGAAATTAAGGCTGTAAGCAGCAGTATTTCAGAAAGTGAAGACGGTTCAATTAACATTTCATTAACAAATATTTCACTGAGCGATGATTATGAGGTCGAGATAAGCATTAATGGAATGAATAAGTCAGACATAAGTGCTTCAATACTTAGTGCAGAAATGGATGATTATAATACATTTGATAACCCTGATAATGTATGCATTAAGGATTATTCAGGCTATACTCTTATCAATGGAACAATAACAGTTAAGCTACCTAAGACTTCAATAGTTAATATTATGGTCAGATAATTGTAAAGAGTTTGCATTAAATAATGTTTTTATTGGGGTAATAATATGGAATATGTAAATGTTTTTGAAAAAATTGGATACGGTAAGGAAATTACCGATGAGAGACTTGACCTCATTTTTGAAATGCTTTTTTATTCAGGTGAAGATGTAAGAATATATCATGAAGCCGGTGATGATATGGGATATATTGTCGACACAGGTAATAATGATGTAAGAACTGAAGGCATGTCATATGGAATGATGATGTGTGTTCAGATGAATAAAAAGAACGAATTTGACCGTCTGTGGAAATGGGCAAAGACTTGCATGGTCTTGTCAGACTAACGGTAAGAAAAATGCTTATGGTCCTGCGCCTGATGGGGAAGAATATTTCGCAATGGCTCTTCTTTTTGCAGCAAAAAGATGGGGCAATGGAGACGGAATTTTTAATTATGAAGAAGAAGCAAAAAAAATACTTCACGACATGATTCATAAAGGAGAGAACGGCGAAGAAGGAAGGGCAATGTTTGACAATAACAACAAGCTCAATAACAACAAGCTCATAAGGTTTATTTGTGAAGTTGATTTTTCTGATCCTTCATATCATCTTCCACACTTTTATGAATTATTTGCAGAGCGTGCATATGAAGAGGACAGGGAGTTCTTTAAGGAAGCTGCAAAAGCAAGCAGGGAATACTTAAAGCTTGCATGCAATGCTGACACAGGCTTATCAGCAGAGTATGCACATTTTGACGGAAGACCGTTTAATGACGATGACAGATGGGGAAGACACGACTGGTATTATTCGGATGCATACAGGACAATTATGAATATTTGTCTTGACTATTCCTGGAATAAAAGCGATGAGTGGGAAAAGCACATTGCTGAAGTTTTTGCAGACTTCTTCGTTAATAAGGTCGGATTTGAAAACTGGAATCATATTTTCACTGTTGAAGGAGAACAGCTTGAAGAAAATGCTCTTCATCCGACTGCGATAATAGCAACAAATGCGATGACGGCTCTTGCATCCTACAATACTGATTCCATGCAGTGTCTTAAGAAGTTTTTTGACACACCGTTAAGGGAAGGCAACAGAAGATACTATGATAATTGCCTGTACTTTTTCTGCTTCCTTGCACTGAGCGGCAATTACAGAATATATTGATGTCGCGAGGCAATTGTACTTTATGGGAATAAACGAGAAATTATCAAAAGAAAAAGATAAAGTATCGGGAATGAATAAAGAGCAGAAATGGGAATACTTCAAGGCTTATTATCTTGCAAAGACAATATGTGTTGTTATTGCGATTATTCTATTAATCTGGTTTGTAAACGATACGATTTTGCAAAAGAAAGTCGTAAGTGCCGGCTGCGTATACAGCGTCCCGGTTTCTGATGATGCAAAAGAAGCGTTAACCACAGGATTTCTTGATTATTATCATTATGACAAGAATAAGTATGAGGCGTTTGTATCTATAGATAACATGTTCGAAGATACTGAACAGAAAATGGATGCAAACGCCCAGGAAATGGCGCTGATAACGCAGGCATCAGCAGGAGAAATTCATTACCTGATACTCGATAGAAACAACTTTGACAGATATGCATCCGGCGGAATATATGCGTCCTTAGACGAGCTGTTTAAGGACGGACTGCCTGAGAAGGTGAAGGATAAAGTAATATACGCTGATGAACCTGAATCGGGAATCAGTTATCCTGCGGCAATTGATTTAAGTGATACTAAGTTGTTTGGTGACAGTAAAGAAGCACTGCTTGTTTTTACAATAGGAATTCCTGATAAGGATTATCCAAAAAAGTTCCTTGATTACATACTTAACATGTAATCAGCAGATGTATTCTGAGTTCCGGCGGTTTGAAATGAAAGAAAAAAAGACTTTTCGTCTTCACAACATCATAGATAAAGGACTTAACAGCTTACAGCTTCGTGAGAAGATTATCGGCCTTTTCCTTTTTTGTGTAATACTTCCGCTTATTACGATAGACGGAATTATCATTTACAATATTTTAAGCGAGGAAAAGGCCGAGTCATTACGTGAAGCCGAGAAGGTGGCTGATACAATAATTAATTATGGTGAAGACATTATTACTACATGTCATAACATTGCAACAAGCGTAGACCAGAACTACAAAGTCGGAGAAATACTCGGTCAGACTTATGAAACGACATTTGATTACTATGACAATTATCATAAGATGTCGGAAAACTATTTCTTTCAGACATTAACCCGTTTTAACAACATGAAAGTTAAGCTCTATACATCAAACGAGACTGTAGTAAGTGGCGGTTATGTGGGACGTACAAAAGATATTGAAAATACGCAGTGGTTTAAAGATTATATTGAAAGCGGTGAAAAGTACATATTCAGATGTGATTATGATACATCAACCGGTGTAACAGAATCAAAACGAAGAATTTTTTACTTCGGCAAGCTTTCGTTTAAAAACTGTCCATATGATACTTTTATCAGAATTGACTTAAATTACAGTTCGGCCTCATCAGAAATAACAAGACTATGTAATCTGGAGTCGGTATGTATATGTGCTGATGATGAAATTATCTTTTCAAGTGAAGGATTTAACAATCTTAATTCACCATATCCGATATTTGAAAAAGACGAAAAAAACTACTATATCAAGAACGTAACAAACCTTGGAAACATAACGCAAATTGCTGTAAAGATAGAAGATGCCACGTCTTTACAATATTTATTTGATAACAAAATATTAATAATAGTATTAATAGTAATAAGTCTTTTATTACCGGCATTTGTATTATATAAGATCAACAATTCCATTGTATACAGAATCAAGAAGCTTGATCAGGTTTTCGGTAAGCGTGAGAACGATGAGCTTGTAAGAGTTGAAAATCCGGAAGGAAGTGATGAGCTTTATAATCTCATGCTCAACTATAACAAGATGGTCGATCAGGTAAATAACCTTATTCGTATTGTGTACAAGGAAAGGCTTAAAGAACAGGAAATGAGTATTGCGAGGCAAAAAGCCGAGCTTTTGGCTCTTCACAGCCAGATAAATCCTCATTTTATGTTTAATGCACTTGAGTCAATAAGAATGCACAGCCTTATTAAAGGCGAGACAGAGACTGCCGAGATGGTTGAAAAGCTCGCATTAATGGAAAGGCAGTATGTCAACTGGGATTCAGACATGATTTCTGTTGAGCAGGAGGTTATTTCAGTGGAAGCTTATCTTTTACTCCAGAAATACAGATTCGGAGATAAGCTTAAATATGAAATCAGTATAGATGAGTCTTGTAAAGAGCGTCTGATTCCGAAACTGACTGTCGTTACTTTCGTTGAAAATGCGTGTGTTCACGGAATGGAAAATAAAACCTCGGAATGTTTTGTATATGTAAGAGTATATAAGAGGAATGATGACTTTATTATCGAGGTTGAGGATACCGGAAACGGAATCGATGATGAAAAGCTTATAGAGATAAGAGAAAAGGCAAAATCCATCAATATTGAAGATTTAAAAAGCGAAAAACATATAGGTATATATAATGCATTGTTGCGACTTAAGATGACAATGGGTGATGAATACAGATTTGACATTGAAAGCGAAGAAGGTATAGGTACACTTATTCAGATAGTTTTTTCAACGAAAAAAAAAGAGGAAGATAATATTGATGAAAGTATTATTAGTTGATGACGAACCTTTTATTTTGCAGGGATTAAGAGTGCTTATTGACTGGAATTCGATTGGATGTGAAATAGCAGCCACCGCACCAAACGGTTCCGATGCATATGAATATATTAAGAATAACCATGTGGATATCGTTGTTACAGATATAAAAATGCCTGAAATGAACGGTATTGAACTTCTGAAAAAACTTCGCGAGGATGGGTTTAATGACCTTGAAGTAATAATATTAAGCGGATACAAAGATTTTGATTTTGCAATGCAGGGATTAAAGTACGGGTGTGCAGGCTATGTACTTAAGCCTGTTGAGAAGGATGAACTCACCTCTCTGATTATGAAAATCTCAAATAAACGAAATGAGCTTATTAAGGAGTCAATCAAAAAAGAAAGCATGGAACAGGCTCTTCTTGCCCGACATGTCATTGCGGTACTATTCGGCAAATTTGACGAGAAAAACATTGAGTATATAAATGCTCAGATGAGGTTATCGGAAAATGTCAGATTTGCAAGTATTGAATTCATAAATTCATATGAATCCGAAGATTATGATGAAAACGAAATAAGGCAGATTCACAGAGAATTATACGAATTATGCGAAGAACTTCTTAAAGACGATAAAAATCACGTTGTTTTTGATACTTCATTTGACCAGAATAGTAATGAAATCGGTCTCATCATGTGTGATTACATGTATAATGATCTAAATATGACAGAAGAAGAATACTTAATCAATCTTAAAAATGAGATTTTATCAAGGTTCAGACTTCCAATAAGAATTCTTGCCGGAAAACAGGTCAAGGGAATAAACAATATTTCTAAATCATACAGTACAGTCAGAATCCTTAGGTCATTTGAGGGATTCAGACCTAAAAAAGAAATATATTTTTATGAAAATGAAGTTCAGATTAATCAGGGAGGCGGAGTCCTCTGTAAGCAGAACATCGATGAGCTTATCAGAGCAATTGAGCTTAACTCACATAAAGATATTTCATATAAGGTGACAGAGCTCTTTAAGGAGATGAGCCGTTTAGGTATTACAAGTGAGACAATAAAGCTTAACATGGATTATTTACTGTTTGGGCTAATACATCTTGCAACGAGTCAGGACGATCAGGTTAATCAGGAGGAGATTCTTCAGTATATCAGTGAAAGCTCGTTTCATGAAGGCATATTGCGCGGCAGCAGCGAACACTTATCTGAATTTGCAATAGAATATGCAGAGTATTTATCGCAGCTTAGAAAAAATGTATCTGTATCTGTTCTTGACGAGCTTGAGAACGAAATAAAAAACAATTACATGAAAAATATAAGCCTTAAGGAGTTGAGCGCAAAATTATATATTAACAGCTCGTATTTAGGTCAGATTTTCAAGAAAAAATACGGAATGTCGTTTAAAGACTACCTCACTGTATACAGAATTAACGAAGCGGCTCTTCTGTTAGTGGAAACAGAAGAAAAAATCACAAAAATATCAGAGATGGTTGGATATAAGGACAATGATTATTTTGTAAGAAAATTTATTGAAATAAAAGGATGTACCCCGTCAAAATACAGGAAGAACAGAAATGATTAAAAATTTGTGGGGTATTTATCTAAAATTTGTAGGGTTTTTTCATCGTGACAGAATTTTATAATACCATTGTCAGTATGAAAAGTGACCGTTTGGTCGAAAGGGAGGTTAAAATGAAGTTGAGAAAACTTTTAGCATTGACTTTAGCTTCAGCAATGGTATTTTCATTTGTTGGCTGTAATTCAAATTCAGCATCAAGTGAAGCAACAAGTGATGCAAAGACAGAAGAAAAAGCAGAAGCAGCAGAGACAACTGATGGAGAATCATCAGGTGAAATCATCGACATGACTTTCTTTGGTGCAATGCCACAGGCAGAGATTAATGATGGAAATGAAATCCAGGAAATCATCGCAGAAAAGACAGGTGTAAGAGTTAAAGAGACATGGCTTACAGGACAGACAGCACAGGAAGCTGTCGGTACAATCCTTGCAAGTGGTGAATATCCTGACCTTATTGATGGTGGTGACGCTACAAAGCAGTTATACGATGCAGATGCACTCGTTCCATGGGATGATTATCTTGAGAAATATCCTAACCTTAAGGAAATGTTCACTGATGAAGAGTGGGATATGTTCCGTCAGGAAGATGGTAAGATTTACTGGGCTAACGTATTCACAAACACATATGGTGAATCAAAGGCTACATGGCATAATGACGAAGCATTCTGGGTACAGGCTAAGGTACTTGAAGAAGCCGGATATCCAAAGATTGAAACTCTTGATGAGTATTTCGATCTCTTAGAAGGATATTATGAGAAGCACAAGACACTTGAAGACGGTACACCAATCATTCCTTACACAATTCTTTGTGAAGACTGGAGATATTTCTGCTTAGAGAATGCTCCTGAATTCCTTGATGGTTATCCTAATGATGGTTCAGTTATCGTAGATACAAGCTCAGGAACACCTACAATCGTTGACTACAATACAACTCCAACAGCTAAGATGTATTTCGGAAAGCTCAACGAAGAGTTTAATAAGGGAATTGTCGATCCTGAATTCGCTACACAGACATATGATGAGTATATCGCAAAGCTTTCAACAGGTTGCGTACTTGGTATGTGTGACCAGAACTGGGACTTCAACTATACAATCCGTGACGTATTCAAGTCATCAGGTCTTGATGAAAAGGGATGCAGCTATGTTCCTCTTGGACTTACAGCTGAAAAGGGTATGGAGAACAGATGGCATACATATGCTGATACAGTTAATA
>SFNX01000104.1 GCA_004552595.1 Lachnospiraceae bacterium
GAAAGCTTTACAGGAGCAATTGTAAGGTTATCAATAACGGAAATATGAGGAAAAAGATTAAAATGCTGGAAAACCATTCCGATTCTCTGACGTAATTTATTAACGTCGGTCTTTTTAGAATTAATCTTGGTACCCTCAAATATAATTTCACCATCTGTTGGTGTTTCAAGTAAGTTAAGGCAGCGGATAAATGTAGACTTTCCTCCACCTGAAGGACCAACAATTACAAGCACCTCGCCTTGGTGAATATCTATATCTATTCCCTTTAAGACTTCTAAATCGCCAAAGTTCTTCTTAAGACCTTTTACTGAAAATAATACATTATTATCGCTCACTTGCACGTAACCTCCATTCTACCTTCTTCGCTAACGCCTGAAGTCCGCATACAATAACAAGATAAATAATTGCTACGGCAATAAGCGGAAGAAACGCTTCATATGTACGGCTTCTGATAATATCGCCACCCTTTGTAAGGTCCATAAGTCCGATATAACCACAGACCGATGTTTCTTTAAGTAACACAATGAGTTCATTCATTAATGCAGGAAGCACATTTTTGATAGCCTGAGGAATGATAATAAATCTCATTGTCTGTGAATATGTAAATCCAAGACTTCGTCCTGCCTCAAACTGCCCCCTGTCAATTGACTGGATACCGGATCTGACAATTTCTGCAACATACGCTCCTGAATTAATACCGAATGTCAGTATTGCAACCATAATTTTATTTGTTGATGATGCAAAAATGACATAGAACATAATAAGCAGCTGTACCATTACAGGTGTTCCTCTGATTACTGTAAGGTATGCATTACAAATTGCATCAAGAATTTTCAAGTTGCTGTTTCTCTCATGAGTAGTTCTTATTATAGCTACTAAAAATCCCAATAGAATACCCAGTAATACAGCAAAAATTGTAATCAATACAGTATTGCCAAGTCCCTTTACAAGATACAGATATCTTTGTTCATCAATAAAGTTCTGTGTAAATCTTTCAGCAAAGCTCATCGTTTAATCCTCTGACTATTTATTAAAAAAACAGGTCCTTATTACAAAAGGACCTGTACATTATATCACAATATTTTTTGTATACAAATTATTTTCTTACAATAATAACCTGTGTTGCAGTTGTGTATGGATCTGTGAAATCAATGTTCTTAAGTCTGTCTTCGGTAACTGTCATACCTGCTACACCGCAAGTAGCCTTTCCTGACTGAACAGCTGTAATAATTGAATCAAATTCCATATCTTCAATCTGAAGTTCCATTCCAAGCTTATCAGCAACTGCCTGCATCATTGAAGGGTCAATACCTACAACCTTATCTCCCTCATAGTACTCATATGGCTCAAAATATGCATTTGTTGCCATGATGATAGTACCGTTAGATCTGTCAATTCCTTCAGGTGATACATATTCATGCTGGCCTCTCTCTTCACCGATAAAGTTGGAAATGATCTGGTCAAGAGTACCATCTGCCTTAAGCTCTGCTAAAGCTTCGTTAACCTGAGCAGTAAACTCAGAGTTTTCTTTAGCAACACATACTGCATACTCTTCTAATGCAAAAGGATCGTCAAGAATAGTAAGATCAGGATTCTTCTCAACGAATGCCTTTGCCGGCTGCTCATCAATGATTACACAGTCAATCTTACCTGTCTTAAGAGCAGATACAGCATCGTTTCCTTTGTTAAATCTCTCGATTGTGCTGCCTTCTGCTTCATAATCTGATGCATAGATGTCACCTGTTGTTCCAAGCTGAACACCGATTACCTTTCCCGGAAGGTCATCAACAGAATGAACTGTATTTTCTTTCTTAGAGCCACATCCTACTAAAGAAAATACCATAGCAGCAAGTACTGCAAAACTAATTACTTTTTTCATAATTCTCCTCCTTAATATATTGTTAATACAAAACGTATTACGGACTATTATAACACAAGCTGTGCCTGAACTGCAGTAAGTGCCACTACACCAACTATGTCTTCTGCAGAACAGCCTCTTGATAAATCATTTACAGGTCTTGAAAGTCCCTGGAGCATCGGACCATACGCCTCTGCCTTAGCAAGTCTTTGAACGAGTTTATATCCAATATTTCCGGCATCAAGATTAGGGAATATAAGTACGTTAGCCTTACCTTCCACCTCACTGTCAGGAGCCTTGGATTTGGCTACAGACGGTACAATTGCTGCATCAGTCTGAAGTTCTCCGTCAAGGCAAAGATGCGGATATTTATCTTTTGCAATTTTCGTAGCTTCAACCATCTTATCAACAAGTGGATGATGTGCTGAGCCCTTGGTAGAATGTGAAAGCATTGCAACAATCGGCTTAGCTCCTACAAGATTTGTAAAGCTTCTTGCAGACGAATTGGCAATACATGCAAGTTCCTCAGCTGTCGGGTCCTGGTTAAGGCCACAGTCGGCCATTAAGAATGTTCCATTCTCTCCAAGCTCACAATTCGGTACATCAAGTACAAAGAAACCTGATACAAGTTCAACACCCGGAGCCGTTCTTAATATCTGAAGTGAAGGTCTTAATACATCTGCTGTAGCATGGCACGCACCGGCAACCATTCCGTCAGCATCCTTCATCTTAACCATCATGACACCAAACATAAGGTAATCATTTAAAAGATTAGCTCTCGCTGCTTCTAATGTCATACCCTTTGATTTACGAAGTTCAAAAAGAGTCTCAGTATATTCATCAAGCCTTTCAAAATGTTCAGGATCTACTACCGTAACCTTAGATAAATCGAGGTCAAGCCAATGAGCACCTTCCATTATCTTTTTATATTTACCAACCATTATTACGTCGGCTATTCCTTCTCGAATAATCTGTCCGGCTGCAATAAGTGTACGTCTGTCGCTTGTCTCAGGCATAACAATTTTCTTGATGTCCTGCCTTGCTCTTTCTTTTATTTCTTCAATAAATGACATTTTAATTACCCCCGAATTCCTTCTTAAAAATAATTATATGTCATGAAATTCTTGTATACAATAATAAAGCCCAAAGAAATTGTGCAAAATGAGATACAAGAAATAAGGACTTTATCGGGCTTATCAGCCCTGAAGTCCTCTTGACTGTCTGTCCATATCCTCTATTACAATGTCATAAATCTCGCCAAGTGTTGAACAATATTCAAGCACCTTCCATGGCTCATTTGTGTGATAATGAATTTTAATAAGTTCTTCATCTCCGACTGCTAAAAGACAGTCACCCTTGAAATTTTCAACAAAATAATCGTTAATTTCATCTTCATCAAGATCTTCACCCTCGATAAGAAGCTGAGTATCATATCTGTATTCCAGTTCTTCTGACATTTCAATCCTCCTTAAGTTCACTCATAAATATAAATAATTTACCAAAAAAGACCGTTTTTGTAAAATCATAATATAACTATCTTTTGTGATAATTCCGATACATATTCACATCCATACCTTGACGAAACCAATCCAAGATATAATTCGGATGCATTCAATGTTTCAAAAAGAAGCTTTAATGTAAGCGAATCCTCAATTACCTGTTCGCAGTCTGCAAGCTTTGAAATAACAGGGATTTTTGCATTTGAATCAACTATGGAAAGTATATTTGATGATTCCTTAAAAAATCCAAGAATTCTTACATACAACGAGTAATCATTAGCAATGTATTTAGTAAAGTTTGATTTCTTAATATCAAGTATTATATGCAATAAAGCCCTGCTAATATGGGAATAAGTAATGCTTTTTGTTTTAAGTATCGCAATAAACTGAGAAAAATTCTTGTATTCAGGGAGCAAATTGATAATACGCCCTGCAAGCTCTTCTGATACATCAAGATACTCGGTAAGCGCTAAAATTCCCTGAGCCTTTAGTCTTGCGCCGTTTCCATAGATTAATGAACGAAGCTTATACAGCAAAATATCCGAATAATCATCAAGCATTACTGGATAGTTCTTTAAAATATTCTCAGAATATAATTCATATACTTCTTCTGACAGCTGGTCTTTAAGCGGCTCATAATTTTTATCAAAAAGCTCTTTACGTATAGCACTTGATGACAAAGCACCAAGACTTAAATCATCATGGTCTGAAACAACACGTTTTACAGCAACGGGATTTATTTTTGAACCCATTGAAATAAGAGCTTTTATATAGCATATCGCAAGTGTTGAATTCGGCGAAGAAAGAATCCTAGTAATTTCTTCTTTATCGTATTTAAGAAGCTCTCCGTATTTCTCAGCTTCACAATCAAGCTTAGAAATGATTTCCGCTATTGAAAGTGATAATGACTTAGGATATGAATATCCCTCTGCCATAAATGCAGAAATGCTTTCATATAAGTCAATTTCATAATCAAGTGAAAGCTTTGCAATATCATATAGAAGTATAATGTTATCTGTTTCTGCACCAAAAACCAGATTATCAACGCATTCTAACTTATCTACTAATGCAACTGCCCCTTTCGCAAAGTTTTCTGCAGAAGCGATTGAATAATAAAGCGGCAGTTCAATTACAAGGTCGGCTCCGGCAATTAAAGCCGCCTTTGTACGTAAGCTCTTGTCCATAACGGCAGGCTCTCCGCGCTGAACATAATTACCGCTCATTACAACGATAGTATAATCAGCACCTGTACTCTTTATTCCTTCCGATATTAAGTATTCATGTCCTTTGTGCAGAGGATTATACTCTGCAATTACCGCATTTATTACCATACAATTTACCTATCAATAATTGAAAAGTTCTTCTGCATACCTAACCGTTTCCATAGCGTTTTTAGCATATTTGTCGGCATGTATCATGTCTGCATACTCCTGAGTAAGAACAGCACCGCCGACAACTACTTTGCAATCAGGCTTTAATTTTGAAATAAGCTTTATTGTTTCTTCCATCGCAGGAACAGTTGTAGTCATAAGTGCCGAAAGACCGACAAGCCTGATATTATTTTCAATTGCACAATTTGCAATTGTTTCAGGCGGAACATCTTTTCCAAGGTCAATAACCTTATAACCGTAATTTTCCATTATTACTTTTACAATGTTCTTACCGATATCGTGAATATCACCTTTAACTGTGGCTAAAATCACAGTTTCTTTGTTAGCCTCAGAAGCACTGATAGTCTTCTTAACTTCGTCAAATGCTGCCTTTGCCGCTTCCGCACTCATAAGAAGCTGTGGTAAAAACATTGTCTTTTTCTCAAATCCGACGCCGACAACATCAAGTGCGGGAACAATTTCTTCATTAATAAGAGTAAGTCCATCCGCTGTTTCTAAAGCCTTTTTACATAGAACTGCGGCTTCCTCCTTAAGTCCTTTAATAATTGCTCCTTTAAGCCCATTCTCATCTGATACAATGCCTGACTTATCAGTTTTATTTAGTACACCAGTATTCTGCTCAATGCTTCCTGCAAAATCAATATATTCAGCACAGTTATCATCAAGCATGGACAGTGCATTAAATCCATAATATGCCTTCATCATCTCAACCGAGAACGGATTCATAATTGCTCCTGAAAGTCCGTTCTGCATAGCCATAGTAAAGAATGAAGCAGTAATAAACTCTCTGTTTGGAAGTCCAAATGAAACATTAGAAACCCCAAGGGATGTCTTAACATGTAATTTGTCAGTCAGCATTTTCACTGCATCAAGCGTTACAAGTGCCTGGGACGAATCAGATGAAATCGCCATTGCAAGCGGATCAAAAATCAGATCCTTTTTATCTATTCCAAAGTCCTTTGCACGCTTAATTATCTTTTCTGCTATTTCAATTCTTTTTTCTGCAGTGTCAGGAATTCCGTCTTCATCAAGTGTCAGGCACACAACAAGTCCGCCGTACTTTTTAGCAAGAGGAAATATTTCATTCATCACTTCCTCTTTTCCGTTTACAGAATTGATCATCGCCTTTCCGTTATAAACTCTTAGCGCTGACTCCATCGCATTAACATTAGTCGTATCAATCTGAAGCGGAAGCGAAATTACTGACTGCAGTTCTTCCACACACTCTGTTAAAAGCGCAGGCTCATCT
>SFNX01000105.1 GCA_004552595.1 Lachnospiraceae bacterium
ATTCATCCATTTCAAATCGCTAATAGTACTTTTAGTCCCGGGAATAATCAGTAAATCCGGATTATTATTCGGAACACTGTCAATGTATAAAACATTAACGTATGGCAATAAACAAAGCGGTGTGAAATCCGTAAAGTTAGACATATGCGGAAGTTTTACAATATATATATTTATTATTTTTTTATAAATAACTTCACATTTATTTTCGCTTTTCCCTAAAGGATTTATCGTTACCGAATCCTCCTCATCAATTTTTACATTACAATAAGGTATGACTCCGATCACATTTTTATCAGTCTTATCTTCAAGCATATTAATTCCCGGTTCAAGCAGTGATCTATCGCCTCTGAATTTATTAATGATAAGTCCCTTTACTCTGTTTCTTTCATCATCACTCAGCCATTCAAGTGTTCCAAGAAGCTGCGCAAAAACGCCGCCTAAATCTATATCTCCAACAAGTAATACATTTAAATCAAGCATTTTTGCAAGACCCATGTTTACTATGTCATTTTCTTTAAGGTTGATTTCGGCAGGGCTTCCTGCACCCTCAACTATAATTACATCATATTCTTTTTCAAGTGAATAAAACGCATCCTTAATTACAGGAATCAGACTTGTTTTATATTCGTAATATTCCTTTGCATTCATATTGCCGATAGGCTTTCCCATCACAATAACCTGTGAGCCGACATCCGAATTAGGCTTAAGCAATATCGGATTCATCCTTACATCCGGTATTGTACGCGCTGCTTCAGCCTGGACAATTTGTGCCCTACCCATTTCTTTTCCATCAAAGGTAACACCGGAATTAAGTGCCATATTCTGGGATTTAAAAGGACAAACCTTGTATCCTAAATTACTGAAAAGTCTGCAAAGTGCCGTAACTATGAAGCTTTTTCCGGCACTTGACATAGTGCCCTGTATCATTAATCTATATGACAAATTATTCCTGTGCCTGTCCTTTCGTCAAAGTCACCTGATGTAATATCAAATAATTTCTTAATATATCCATCGTTAAATATCTCATCAACATTTCCTATTCTGTCTATTTTGTCATTCTTTATGCATATGACCTTATCTGCAATCTGCTTTGCCATATCAAGCTCATGTAAAGACATAAGTACAGAAAATCCCATTTTACGTGAAAGCATTTTAAGTGTAGTTAAAAACTCCATTTTATATTTAACATCAAGAAAAGAAGTCGGTTCATCAAGTATAAGTATCTTAGGTCTTTGACAAATTGCCCTTGCTAAAAGTACGCGTTGCCTTTGTCCGTCTGATAGCTTTAAGAAGCTTTTGTCTTTTATATCTTTAATGCTTGTAAGCTCCATACACTCATCTACTATTTCTTTATCAGCAGAAGAAATCGTCCCAAAACTGTTTGTATATGGATATCTTCCCATCTCAACCATTTCTTCACATGTATAATCAGCGTATGTCTTTTCCGTAAGAACTACGGCAACTGATTTTGCAAGCTCACCTAAGCTAATATCAAATATATCCTTATTATTAATATAGACATTACCGGAAATCGGCTTAATTATTCCTGAAACAGTTTTAAGAAGCGTTGTCTTACCGGCACCGTTTGGTCCGATTAAAACAACTGTCTCACTGTCATTTACACTAATATTTATGTTATTTACAATTGCCCTGTCATATCCGATGCACAAGTCTTTTGTTTCTATCTTCATTACCTATCCTTACTTCTTTTAATCATCATATAAATAACAACAGGAGACCCGAATATTGCCGTGACCGTGCTTATGCTTAACTCTGTCGGAGCAAATAAAGTTCTTGATAATAAATCACATATGCATGTAAAAACCGCTCCTAAGAAAAAACATGCCGGAATCATATATTTTGGCTTTGAGTTACTTATTAGCTTTCTTACAAGGTGTGGAACTGCAATGCCTACAAATGAAACAGGTCCCGCAAACGCTGTTACACAGGCAGATAACAGACTTGAAAGAATAACAAGCTTTATTTTGAATGAATTTATGTTGACACCGACGCTTTTTGCGTAGCTTTCAGACACTAAAAACGCCGACATTGGCTTAGACAATAAAAGCACTGATATAGCAGCGATCGTAATAACAACCCCCATAATGATTGCCTGGTCCATGAGTACCTTTGAAAGGCTTCCTCTTGACCAGTTATGAAGGTTTACGATGTCTGAATCTTCCGCAAATGTTACAATCAGATCACATATTGCCGTGCATATATACCCAATCATTACTCCGCATACAAGAAGCATTGACATGCTTCTTACTCTCTTTGAAATAATAATAACAAATGCCATTGCTGACATTGCACCAAGAAATGCTGCGAGTATTAATGCAACATTGCTTAATACACTTAACTTTTCTGCTATGAAAATCATAACGACTGCAACAAATAATTTTGCACCGGATGAAATACCAAGAAGGTAAGGTCCGGCAATCGGATTATGAAAGAAAGTCTGTAGACAATATCCTGAAACAGACAATGCTCCTCCTGCAAATATCGCTGCAAGCATTCGTGGTATTCTAATATTAAGTACAATGCTGTTTGACACACTTCCCGCTTTTGTTATTTCACTAATGTCTATTTTTGTCGTTCCAACAAAAATGCAAAGCAAAGAAGCTGTGATAAGCAAAACAGCTATTATTACATATGAAATTACAAGCCTGCTCTTAGTCATTTTTATCTAATCTTATAAAAATATTCACCTGTTTCATTATTAAGAAACAATTCATTAAGTTCAGTAACAATTTCAGGAAGACTCATTACCGATAAATATATGTTACTGTTTGTACAGTAAATACTGTCTTCCCTATATGCTTTAGTATTTTTTAATACTTCACATTTTGAAATTAATTCTTCCTTTGTATTAATCTTACCGTTGATAGTCGAATTGTAAATAAGCACATCGCAGTCTGAAACCTTTTCAAAAAAAGCCTCCTTCTGTATTGTCATCTGACCCGTGCCGTCATACTCTTCATTACCTTCAAATATGTACTCTCCCCCGGCAATATTTATCATATTTACAATATAATCATTATTTTTTCTGATAACGATTCCACCGTTTTCTGAAATATAGAAATATGCAACTTTTTTGTTAACCTTATCAAAAGAAGCATTTAACATTTTCTCTTTTTCGTTAAATATTTCTTTTGCATCATCAAGCTTGTTACATAACAGTCCATATAGCTTTATCCATTCCATTCTGCCAAGAAGGTCTCTCCCATGACTTGAATAGTCTATCATTACCGGAATATTGACATCTGATAGTCTGTTTATTATATCAGGTGTGTGCGTAATCATTGTATTCTCTATTACAAGACTACACTGATTGTTAATTAACATCTCAAAATCAGGTGCACTGTATTTCCCGGCATATTTTATTTTATCTTCATTAAGAAGCCTCGTAATTTTCTCGTTTTGTGAGTTTTTAGTATTTATTGAAGTAAAGGAAACACACTCAAGTGCATCAAGACAGTCAAAAAAATCTACAGTTGAATGACTGACTAAATCTATATTGTTAAGTGGAACATCTAACACTCTGACTTTGTCTTTTATATCAGTAGGAATACTGTATCCGCTTCCGTTTAGCATATAATAATCGGTTCCATTTATTATTATCATGCAATATTTGCTGTCATAATAAAGAACCTCAAATTTTTCTGCGTATCTTAATTCAAGCTTATCTGTTAATGTGTGGTTATTTATCCATTTCTTAATTTCTTCTGTTTCACTATTATTATTAAGAGTGAGATTATCTATGACTTCTTCGCTTGTTTCAGATTTATTATCATCACCTGTTGAATAGGAAATTGTATATTCAATCTCATGAGGCGTTCCCATAGCAACAGTGTCAGCAATTACATTGACTTCACCGTTAAGTCCGTCAATCGGTATTTCAAATACTGAATTCCCGGATTCATTGACAGGTAAGTACTTCTCATTATTTACTATCATGTAATCATAGTTTTCTGAGCTCCATTCAACTGTCAGAATAACATTTTCATTCTCAACAGTTGCTTTTGCAGGAGACTTGATAGATGCCCTGTTTGTTCCTCCGCTAAGCTTTGTTACTACTTCGTATTCGCCGTCTTTAATAGTGTTACAGCCTGAAAAAATGACAGCCAGCACCGTCATAAAAATAACGATGCTGACTGACTTTTTTAATTTGTTCATTATATTGTTTTTCATTTCACGTTACTTAATCAAACTTATTCGACCGGCTTAACATCTGATACGATTACTTTATGATCATACCATTTTTCCTTCTTACCGATTAATGCTAAGTCGAATTCTTTATCAAGTACAGGCACATCAATAACGAAAGAGTTTACTTCTTCTTCACTTCCATCATCGTATTTAACAGTTACTTTGCTGCAATTGATACGGTTTTTTTCATCGTTTTTAGCATCCTTGGCAAGGCCTTCATAAAGACCTACTATTCCGTCTCCGGAAAGTACTATTTCCATAGTCATTTTGCCGTCTTTAACTGTAAGTATGCCTCTTCCTTCTTTTGTCTCGTTAATCTTAAACATCCCTGAGTCAGTTTCAAATTTAGCACTGTATATTCCGTCTTCAAGAGCTGTTTTATTATCGCTCTTATCTTCAATGACTATAGGATCTTTTTCTAATGCATCATTAATATGGCTTACATATAGATTCTGCAATTCTTCAATGCTTCCAAGTCCTTCAATCTGACATTCAACACTGTTAAATACACCCTTACTTTCAAAGATTGATTTCCATGAATCTTCATCATCACCTGCCATATCGTTGTTGGCATGGTCTCCTGCTACAACCATAAGAGGTCTTAATATTACGTTTTTAAAGCCCGCATCTGCTACAGCAGATATTACCTCATCAATTGATGTCTCTTCAGGTTCACCTTCAACTGTTCCGACAAAGGCATTTGGATAACCTAAATCTTTAAAAGTATTTACCATCTGCGAATATGTAACCTTAGCTTTGTGCGATGTGCCATGTCCTAAAAATACAAAGGCTGTAGATTCTTCGATTGACTTATCAATACTTTCAAATCCTGCATCTTCTATTGCTGCATCTAATACACTTTTTGCAACTATTTCCTTATCCTTATTGACTACCTTTTCATCGTCTGCATGCTCACCAAGAAGAGGCTCTGATACTATTACCTGTTCAAATTTATCTGCATACTTTCCTAATGTCTCTGTAAGTTCATCATATTCTGCACCATGCATCAAGTGTGTAGGCTGAACAATAAGTGTTTTAACTTTGTTGTTTACAGCTCTTTCAAGAGCCTGATCAACGTTATCGATTTTTATTCCATCTCTTGCCTGAACGTGATTAATAATAATCTGTGAAGTAAATGCTCTTCTTACTGATAATGTAGGGAAAGCCTTTTGAATTGCTTTTTCTATTCCTCCGATATCGTTAGTTCTGCTATCATTAAATGATGTTCCAAAGCTCACAACAAGGATTTCAATTTCCCCGATATCATCTGCATTTAACGGATCATCAAGTGAGGCATCACCTGTATCTCTTCCAAAGTAGTCATAATCTGCATTTTCTCCGCTTACAAGCTGCTTTTGTTCCTCAGTAAGTGCATCCCATGCTTCCTTTGCCTTTGCGCATAATTCATCTGTTTCATCGGTTCTTTGCTGAACATAAATTGCATCGATAAGGTCAGAAACCTCTTTTACCGGATCAGATGAAACACTCTCATCATCTTTGGTTTCTTCTGCAACTGTTTCTTCTGATACTTCCTTTGTATCTTCTGTTGTCTGTGGATTTTCCTGTACGGCTGATGCGTTATTGCCGCACGCTGTGAGTGCTAATGCCATTACTAAAGCAAGTGGCATCGTTAAAAATTTGTTTTTCATTTTCTCCTCCTATTGTACGTAATA
>SFNX01000106.1 GCA_004552595.1 Lachnospiraceae bacterium
TTCTAACCTGTAAGAATGTACAATTAACATGCTTTTAGGATAGGAGCATTCCCGATACCGTGGTGGGACACGATATCACCAAAGGGGATGCTCTTTTTTCTCCTTATAGATATCGTGGACAATTATATTCGATTATTTATGGACAGGCAATACCGTCAGTAATAGGGCAAAAGTCGGTGGCTTTAACAACTTATTAAAAAAGATATTGATGAACTGATGAAAGTGTTGGGATAATATAGTGATTAGAATCAAGGAGTGAGAAAAAACAAATGGAATTTATACAAGTTACAAAAGAGAATTTGGAGAAAGAACATATCTGTTGCGCTATTTCCAATAATAATGACATACAGGTTTCATCAAAAAAATCCTGGCTGGCGGAAAGATTTGATGAAGGGCTTGTGTTTCTGAAGAGTGTGGAGCGTGGAAAGTGTTTTATCGAATATATTCCCGCAGAGTATGCATGGAATCCAATAGATGCAGAGGGATATATGTATATTGATTGCCTGTGGGTTGCAGGTTCTTTTAAAGGACACGGATACGCAAGTGAATTACTTAATTTTTGTATAGAGGATAGTAAACAGAAAGGGAAAAAGGGACTTTGTATTTTAGCGTGTGGTAAAAAGAAACCATTTCTTGCAGATCCTAAGTTCTTAAGTTATAAAGGATTTGAACCATGTGACGAAGCAGATAATGGGGTACAGCTTTGGTATCTGCCATTTGAAAAAGAAGCAGGGCGGCCAAGGTTTAAGGAAATTGCCAGGCATCCGTATATCGATGAAAAAGGGTATGTTCTTTTCTACACCTGTCAGTGTCCATATAATGCAAAGTATGTCCCTGTTTTAGAGAATCTTGCAAAAGAAAAAGATATTAAATTTAAGGCAGTTCATATAAAGAGCAGAGAAGAAGCCCGGAATGTACCAACACCGATTACAACATATGCATTGTTTTATGATGGTAAGTATGTTACAAACGAGCAGATGAATGATAAAAGATTTCTTAAAATGATATCAAAGTGATGTGAATCGAATTACCTCATTAAGTAAAGAATATTTAATCAGCAGGAAAAAGAAATATTGAAAGGTTTCCGGAAGATTTTATGTTTCGACTATCTAATAGTGAAATTGATTCCGTGAGGTCACAAATTGTGACCTCACGAGAAAATAATTTTTTTAAAGTCGCAAATTGCGACTTCAAGTTGGGGTGGTGTTGATGACTGTACTAAAAGGAGAACTTGTGGTAAGACAAAGTATCGCATTAGTAAGAACCTTCAAGAAAATATTTGGGGAAACAGTTTATGCAGGCTTTTATAGGGCGTATCAAGAGAGACGGTTGTTCTCATATATTAAAAAATATAATACAATTATGAATCATAGTATAAAGAAATTAGGGAAGGAAAAAGGAATTAAGTATGTCGGAAATTAAAAAAACAGCGATTATCGGGATGGGAGCACTTGGGCTTTTATACGGTAATAAGATTAAGGAAGAAAAGGGAAATGATGCAGTAAGTTTTATTGTGGATGAAGACAGGTATTTACGTTATAAAGACAGACATTTCTCAATTTGTAATGAGAATAAGAGTTTTAATATAGAACTTGCGGATAATGCTAAGCCTGCTGACTTAGTAATTGTGGCGGTTAAGTATAACGCACTTGAGTCAGCGCTTAATACTATGAGAAATGTAGTTGATGATCACACAATTATTATGTCTGTTATGAATGGAATCACCAGTGAGCAGATCATTGGCGCAAGGTATGGACAAAGTAATATCATATACACTGTTGCGCAGGGGATGGATGCAATGAGAGACGGCGATTCATTGACTTATACAAAGATGGGCGAGTTAAGAATCGGTGTTAAAAAGGGCGAAGACGATACGTGTCTTAAGAAGGTTATTGAATTCTTTGATGAAATTAATATGCCATACACTGTTGATGATGACATTATTTACAGAATGTGGGGCAAGTTCATGCTTAATGTCGGAATCAATCAGACATGCATGATATATGAGACAACATACTCAGGTGCTAATTCTGAAGGAGAGGCTAGAGACACTCTTATCGGTGCTATGAAGGAAGTAATTAGCATAGCTAATGCAGAGGGTGTTGCGTTATCTGATAAAGATATCGACTATTACCTTAATATTACCGATTCTCTTGATCCGAACGGCTATCCGTCTATGCGGCAGGATGCAATAGCTAAGAGAAAGACCGAGGTTGATATGTTTGCCGGTACAGTAATTGAGATTGCAGCCAAGCACGGAATAGATGTTCCGGTGAATAAGAGAATATACGAAAGAGTTAAGGAGATTGAGAAGGATTTTGTGTAAATGATAGCTAACACTATTACATATTCGGCTATTATTGTGTGTCTGGCAGAAACTTTTGCAGCTATTCAGGAGGGACATGTAATAAGGAATAAATAATAAAGAGAATAACAGCTTGACTCTCCCCTTTAGGGGAGGTTGTAAAATCCTTCTTGTAATAAAACAAGGAGGATTATTTTATGTCAGAACAATGTATTAGAGTTGAAAATCTTTCGAAATCATTTTCAGGCAGGAAGGTTGTTGATGACCTTTCGTTTGAAGTGAATAAGGGAGAGGTATACGCTATCCTTGGGCATAACGGAGCCGGGAAAAGCACGACGATTGATTTGATTTTGGGGCTTAAAGAACCTGATAGTGGCGAGGCTACAATACTGGGAATGAAGGCCTCAAAAAACAGAAAGAAGGTGTTTGAGAAGGTTGGTGTTCAGCTTCAGCATACTGAATATCAGAATATGATGACAGTAGAAGAAGCATGTCTTGAATATGCATCACTTTATGAGAAGCCTTATGATTACAATGAGCTTTTAATAACCTTTGGGTTAAGTGAATTAAAGAAAAGTTATGTAAACAAACTCTCTGGCGGTGAAAGACAAAAACTGTCAGTAATACTCGCATTAATCGGAAACCCGGAAATTGTATTTCTTGACGAGCTCACAACAGGACTTGATGTTGCAGCAAGAAGAGAAGTATGGCTGACACTAAAGCAGTTAAAGGAAAAGGGACTAACGATTGTTCTTACAACACACTATATGGAGGAAGCAGAAGCACTTTGTGACAGGGTTTGTCTCATCAAATCAGGTCAAAAGATTACCGAAGGAACAATAAGCGAAGTGATTAAGCATTCCGGCAAGAGCAATCTTGAAGAAGCATATTTGTATTATATGGGAGAGGAAGAGCTGTTATGAAAAGATTTTTTAATATGTATAAGATAGAACAGAAAATATTTTTTCGTTCACCTGATGTAATTGTATTTTGTATTTTAATGCCACTTGTTGTATTTGCACTTATCACCATGATAGCAGGTAATAAGGCTGCAGCAGACTCCGGACTTACATATGTACAGGGTGCGTTTGTGTCACTTTCAACAGTCGGAATATGCTGCTCGGCATTTATGAGCATACCGATCACAATAGTTGATTTAAGAGACCGCGGAATTCTTAGAAGAATGTATTGCAGTCCGTGTTCACCTATAAGGATATTAGCCTGTGATATAATATCGAGTGGAATGGTGGCAGCTTTTTCAACGGTTCTACTTACAATAGCGGCTGTTATTGTTGGGTATCGAATGAGTGGAAATGCGCTTGTTTTCATCATTGTCTGGTTACTCACCATGCTTTCTATGTTCTCAATCGGATTGTTAGTTGCAAGTGTGTGTCGTACAACAAAGTCAATGAATATCGTAACAAGTGTTTTGTATTTCCCTATGCTTTTATTCTCGGGAGCGACAATCCCGGCAGAAGTATTTCCTGCCCCGGTAAGAGCAATAATAAAATGGATGCCGCTTGGTGTAGGTATTGAAACGCTTAAGAAAATCTCAATCGGAACATATGAAGGGGTGTTTTTGCCGGTAATTGTTCTTACTGTCATTGCAGCTATATGTATATTAATTTCAGTAAAAACCTTCCGTTGGGAATAAAAATAATACGACGGCACCAGGTGCCAAAATGAATGGAGAAAATTATGAAGATGAATGAAACTCACAACTCATGTGAGAAGACTGAGCCGGTTTTATATAGAATTGGGATGTTCGCGGCGATGAACCGTGTCAGCGTGAAGACGCTCAGATTTTATGAAGAGCAAGGGCTGATTAGTCCTACAAAGATTGATGAAGAAACCGGTTACCGATATTATACGCTTGATAAGATGGCGTTAATCCATCAGATTCAAGCTCTTAAAATGGCAGGTTTTACGCTTGATGAAATTATGAATCTTAGGTCATGTGATGACGAGGAGTCGGTTATCCTTAAGAAGAAGTCAGAGCTTTTGACTAAGGTTGCAGAGATTACGGCACAGATTGCCATACTTGATGGATATTTGGCAAAAAAGCGACCGTGCCTTTTAGCACCGGTATTAATAAAAACACTGCCTGAATGCAAAGTAGCATATATGAAGACAAAGCTTACTTCATATGACAGTTTATTTGAAAAAATGCCTTTAATGGGCGGATTAATGGAAAGTGCAGGATGCGTATGTGCACTTCCGGAATACTGCTTCACAAATTATCTTGAGGCAGTTGAGAAAGAAGAGGTGGAAGTCGAGCTTTGCGAAGCGGTAACAGAAATTAAAGAAGAGCTTGGCGAGCTTAAATTTAAAACAATGCCCGGCCTAAAAGTTGCATCGATATTTCATAAAGGATCATATGGCACACTAATGTCTTCGTATGAAGTACTGTTTAAATATATTGAAGAAAACGGATACAAAATATCAGGCAGTATCAGGGAAAGTTACATTGACGGAGTCTGGAATAAGGAAAACGAAAGCGAGTGGCTTACAGAAATTCAGGTGCCTGTAATCTAGGTTTCATTGAATAGTATTGTAAATAAAAATATAGTTTTCCTCATCCAAAAGAATTAATAATTGTGATATAATAGATTGGCTGTTTTTAAAACAGTCATGCATTGCAATAACAGGACTTTATTGAGGAGAAATATTATGACATACAAAACAAGCGGCACATGTTCGCAGCTGATTAATTTTGATTTAGTTGATGGAACAGTAAGGAATGTAAGCTTTGTCGGAGGCTGCAACGGTAATCTTCAGGGTATCGGAAAGCTCGTTGAGGGAATGAAAGCAGAAGATGTAATTAACAGACTTAAAGGAATAAAGTGTGGAATGAGACCTACTTCATGCCCTGATCAGCTTGCGAAGGCATTAGAGGAAGCCATCAATGAATAATAGATTTGAACAATTTGAAAGAATAACAAGAGAAAAAGAAGGCTTCATCAAGGAAATGGGGATGGAGCTTTTAGCTCTTGAAGAAGGCTATTGTAAAGGAAGAATTGTCCTTAAGGAAAAGCATACGAATCCAATGGGTTCGGCACACGGTGGGCTTGTTTTTGCACTGGCTGATACAATTGGAGGCATGGCAGCGATGAGCTATGGCGACAATGTTGTTACATTGAATGCAAGTGTGTGCTTTTTAAATCCTGCAATTGACACAGAATATATTGATGCAGAAGCTACTGTTGTCAGAGACGGGCGTACTACAGCGATTTATGATGTAATGGTTCGTACAACAGAGGAAGTTGATATTGCGAAGGTTACATTAACATACTATAAGGTTATGTAAACCAGAAAAATAAGCAACTTTCAGTGTGGATTATGTCAACCAACCTGATATATTTCTACGATATATTTTATATTTCTGAAAGGGTATATTTTGGCAGATATTATTTTAGACACAGTAATTGATTTTATAAAGCTGCTTCCGTTTTTGTTTCTCACTTATCTGTTAATGGAGTGGATTGAGCACAATACGGGAG
>SFNX01000107.1 GCA_004552595.1 Lachnospiraceae bacterium
AAATTTGAATTTGTTGAGCACATAAAAATTTCAGTCTGTAGAAGAGATTGAAAGCACACGATTATTTGAATTTGATGGAGAGAATGCAAATGGATGAAAGACCAGATTTGAATAAGGAATTAGATGGAGAAACTTTTCGAAGTTTTTATTATTTGAAGGAAGAATTGGTTGAGTTTTGTAGAGAAAATAATCTGCCTGTTTCGGGTGGAAAGACTGAGCTTACAGATAGGATTGCCTGTTTTCTTGATGCAGGAAAGGTATTAGAAACTTCTGCAAAAAGAAAAGCAACAATAGATGTTGGGTTAATTACAGAGAATACACTAATTGAATCAAATATAGTATGTTCCGAAAAGCATAGAGCCTTTTTTAAAGGAAAAATAGGTAAAAGTTTTTCTTTTAATGTTTTGTTCCAGAAATGGTTAAAGAACAATGCTGGAAAGACATATGGTGATGCAATTAATGCATATCATCAGATTTTAGAAGAAAAGAAAAAGGGAAAAACAACAATTGATAAGCAATTTGAGTATAATACATATATTCGAGATTTCTTTGAAGATAATCAGGGAAGAAGTTTGGATGAAGCTATTACGTGTTGGAAATATAAAAAGAGTTTGCGAGGACACAATCGTTATGAAAAGTCTGACCTTGTTGCGTTAGACTGACAAATTTCAGTCTTGCGGAGAGATTGAAAGCGCGCATGAATTTGAATTTGGAGGCGAGATTATGAAAATAGAGATTAACACTTTGACACCGGAATTGTTTTTAGAATTATATTCATCAGTTGGTTGGGAACCACCCTGTATCGAACAAGTAAGGGAAGCACTAATAAATACAATTGCTACCTTTACAGTTTATGACTGCGAACAAGCGGTGGGAATGGTAAGATTAATTGGCGATGGTGGAATGAGTTTTTATATTAAAGATTTTGCGGTAATTCCGTCATATCAATCTAAGGGAGTAGGAACACTGTTGATAGAAAGCTTGGAAAAGTATATAAGAGAATCTATTTCACCTGAATGGGCTGTTAGCTTAGAACTAATTAGCACAAAAGAAGCTGTTCCCTTTTACAAGAAAAAGGGTTTTGAAGAAAGACCATGTGAATGGGATGGACCCGGTATGTTTAAAATGATTCGATGAGAAGTACAACTTTGAATTTTCTGGAGATACAAATTCTTATTTTATTGACCGAAATATATACCTTGATATATACTAAATATAAGGAAGGAGTTGATTATTATGATGACAGCAAAAGTATTTGAAAATGGAAGAAGCCAAGCGGTAAGACTTCCAAAAGAGTGTAGATTTAATACAGATGAAGTTGCAGTAAATCGAATTGGAGATATCGTTCTATTAATGCCAAAAACAAATAAATGGAGCTCATTTATGCAGGCAATAGACATGTTTTCAGATGATTTTATGAAAGACGGAAGAGATGGCAGATTGGAGCAGGAGCGAGATGAATTATGAGATATATGTTAGATACTAACATATGTATTTATGCGATTAAACATAAACCAGAGCAAGTATTTATGCGTTTGCAGGAGCATGATCCAATAGATATATGTATTTCTTCTGTTACTTATGCGGAATTGGTACATGGAGTAGAAAAGAGCAAAGCGATAGAGAAGAACAGAGTTGCACTAGCCTTGCTATTAGCAAATATTGAGATCATGAATTTTGATTCTTTGGCAGCTGAGAGTTATGGGAAAATTCGAGCAGATTTAGAGAAAGCAGGTACTCCAATAGGACCGTTAGACATGATGATCGCAGGTCATGCAAAGGCATTAGGTTATACTGTGGTTACTAATAACACTAAAGAGTTTGAAAGAGTGAAAGGTTTGAAACTTGAAAATTGGAGTGAATAAGCATAGAAAATATATATCATAAAAGCGCGCGTAATGACAATGTATAGACATATAGTGAAAGAAGTATTATGATGTAGAAAAAGTGAGGAGGTATGTTTTATGGATACAAATTTGAATGTTGCTATTGCACCAAAGGATTCAACGTTTCAAGTAAGAATAAATTCAGAAATCAAAAGAGCGGTCGAGGATATTTATGCAAAAACCGGAATGACATTGACAGATGCATTTAACACCTTTATACAGCAGTCTTTAAATGTTGAAGGTCTTCCTTTTATTGTTACCAAGAATAGCAAAGAAGCGTTGAGGGAACAGGCGGTTGCTATGCTGATGCTTGATTTGAAGCGAGCTGAGGAACGAGCTGAAATGGAAGGTTGGATTGATGCAGATGATTTGGAACGGGAATTGGGGGTAATTGATTGAAAAAGATAAAATATACTCCTGATGCAGCGGATAAACTACGTGCATTAAAATCGGCAATATCTGGGGAATATGGCGAGGATAAAGCAAAATCAATTATCAAAAGCATAACAGATACAATAAAAGGGCTTTGTGATTATGAAGAAAAGGGTCCTGAGGTGTCGAAAATGTTTGATGTGGTGTCAGATCATCGGTACCTATTTGTGTCTAGAAATTATGTATTTTATAGGATAGAGGATAAATACATTCGAATAATTAATCTTTATCATGAGAAAGAGGATTTTATGTGGCAGTTGTTTGGAATTGATACTACACCTCAAGATACGATAGATTATTGGGATGAATAAAACAGAAAATCTTGAATTTCACGTCGTGTTAAAAAAGCATTCTGAATTTCTATTAGAACTTTTGTGCTATATATGCTATATTGTTGAAATAAATCCAGGTTAAGGTTTATACATATATAGGCAAAAGGAGGAGCGTAGCTTGAGTCATTTACCATTAAATATTCGTGTCCCAATCGAGGAAGATAATCCCAGCATTATTCGTATGGAAGAAAAGTGCATAAAATGTGGTATGTGTAAGGATATATGTACCAGCCAGATTGGTGTGCACGGAACATACACATTAGAGCAGACCTGTGGGGAGGCAGTATGCATCAATTGTGGGCAGTGTGCCAATGTGTGCCCGGTAGACAGTATAACGGAAAAATATGAATATAATTATGTAAAAGAGGCAATCAAAGACCCGGATAAGGTTGTAATAGTCAGCACATCCCCTTCAGTAAGAGCAGCACTTGGCGAAGAGTTCGGTATGCCAGATGGCAGCTTTGTACAGGGTAAGATGGTGGCTTTACTCAGAAAGCTTGGAGTTAATTTTGTTCTTGATACAAACTTTGCAGCCGATTTGACAATTGTGGAGGAGGCAAGCGAGTTAATAGAGCGAGTTACTAAGAACACCGCACCTTTGCCACAGTTTACCAGCTGTTGTCCAGCCTGGATAAAGTATGTAGAGACATACTATCCTGAGATGATTCCTAATCTCTCAACAGCAAAAAGTCCAATTGGAATGCAGGGACCAACAATTAAGACATTTTTTGCTAAGAAGAAGGGAATTAATCCAGAGAATATTGTTAATGTGGCACTTACACCATGTACGGCAAAGAAGTTTGAAATTCGCAGAAATGAAATGAACGCTGCAGCGAAATATCTTGGAATTGATGACATGCGTGACATGGATTATGTTATCACTACAAGAGAACTGGCAAAATGGGCCAAGGAAGAAAATATTGATTTTGCCAGTCTTTTAGATAGTGATTATGATGATTTCATGGGCGAAGCTTCTGGAGCTGGTGTTATTTTCGGCAACACCGGTGGTGTTATGGAAGCGGCGCTGAGAACAGCATACGAATATATTACAAAAGAGAAATCTCCAGAACAGCTTTTGAATTTTACACCTGTAAGAGGTTATGATGGTGTTAAAGAGGCAACTGTAAAAATTGGAGAGCTGGATGTAAGTATAGCTGTCATTTATGGAACTGCTAATGCGGGAAAAGTAATTGAAGAAATAAAGAACGGAAATAAACAGTATCATTTTGTTGAAGTTATGACGTGTCCGGGAGGCTGTATCGGAGGCGGTGGACAGCCAAAGAATGTTATGAAGGACAAGGATGAAGTCAGAAAAGCAAGGATTCAAAGCCTGTACACGAAGGATGAGGCAATGACTATTAGAAAGAGTCATGAGAATCCTGATATTAAAAGAGTATATGAAGAATTCTATGGGGAGCCATTAAGTGAGCTGGCTGAAAAAATGTTACACACTTCATATGAAGACAAGAGCGAAATATTAAATAGAAAAGGAGATAAAGAAATGGGTAAATGGGTATGTAGTATATGTGGATATGTACATGAAGGAGAGCAGCCACCGGAGCAGTGTCCAGTATGTAAGCAGCCGGCTTCAGTATTTAAGAAAGAGGATGCAGTATCATCAAAGAGCAAATATGCAGGAACAAAGACAGAGAAGAATCTCTGGGAAGCATTTGCAGGAGAGTCACAGGCCAGAAATAAATATACATACTTTGCTTCTGTAGCAAAGAAGGCCGGATATGAGCAGATTGCAGCATTATTCTTACAGACAGCTGAGAATGAGAAAGAGCATGCCAAGCTTTGGTTTAAGGCGCTAGGAGAGCTGGGGGATACAGCAGAAAATCTTTTACATGCAGCTGAGGGTGAGAATGCTGAGTGGACAGACATGTATGAGAGAATGGCTAAGGATGCAGAGGAAGAAGGATTCACTGAGTTAGCAGCACAGTTTAGAGGTGTTGGAGCAATTGAAAAACTTCATGAAGAGAGATACCGTGCATTGCTTAAGAATGTAGAAGCAATGGAGGTATTTAAAAAGAGTGGAGTAACTATGTGGGAATGCCGAAATTGTGGGCATGTAGTTGTAGGACTTGAGGCACCGGAGGTTTGTCCGGTATGTAATCATCCACAGGCTTATTTTGAAGTAAGAAAAGAGAATTATTAATTAGTCTTTTGAGAGCAGTGTATTCATAAATTATTGCACTGCTCTTTTTTATTGACATAATGGTTTATTTGAAAATAAAAAATTCAAAGAATAAAAACAAGCAGTATCCATCACTTCAAATATAAGGTAAAATAGAGTATCAACCGACGAGGAGAAAAATAGATGAATATTACAAGTCTTGAAATTGCACAGGCAACAATGGATATGTTCTTTTGTTTATTCTGTCTAATAATGTCTGTTTCAATTAAAGCAAATAATCCAAAACAGAAGAGTATGAGGATGTTCGTTCGATTATTTCTTATTGCTACAGTTCTGTTTTTTGGAGAGACTTTGGCTTATATTTTTAGAGGTAACCTTGGTTCTTTTAATATTTTAGTAACTAGAATTGCTAATCTTATGGTATTTGCTATGAACATAGCAATGGCAAATACCTATGTTAGGTATGTTAGTTCTGTTTTTGTTGAAAAAGGTGCTGGAGTAAGTGGCAATAGTGTTAAAATTGCCAATATCTTTTCGTGCATTAATATTTTCATTGTTGTGGTTAATTTGTTTTATCCATGGATGTATTATTTCGATGAGGCAAATTATTATCACAGGAATAATTTCTGGTATGTATATACACTAATATCACTTGTCGTCATATTTATAGGAGCGGGTATGGCGATTAAGTATAGAAAGTATTTGGAAAAACGAAGTTTCATTTCAATGATGTTGTTTTCGTTTATTCCAATAATTGCAACAGTTGTACAGTCCTTTATTTATGGATTTTCTATAACCAATTTAGGACTGGGAATAGGTTCATTCGTAATGTTTGCTGCATATATGTATGATTGGTCTCATAATGGGGATGAACATACGAATATGATTAATGACAGCAGATTTGATGCTGTTATTATGTTTATCATAATGCTACTTAGCATGAGTGTTTCCATCATAGCATGT
>SFNX01000024.1 GCA_004552595.1 Lachnospiraceae bacterium
GTGCAACTTAGTCGAAACCGTAGCAGTAGCTGAAACTGCGACAGTAGATGAAATTGAGACAGTAGATGATACTGTGGCTGATAACATAGCTGAAAACATGGAGCCTGCATTAATGGAAACTGCAGCAGTAGCTGATACTGTAACACTAGATGAAACTGTAGCAGCAGCTGAAAATGTAGTAGCAGATGAAACTGTGGCAGATACCATGGAGCCTGAATTAATTTGTGAAAACACAATTGCAGGGAAAGAAACGGCTGTAATTTCTGAAGATCCGCTTGATAAAGAGATAGAGGAATTTCTTAAGACTTATGATGCAGATGATCCTGTTTCAGCTGCAAGATATCAAGCACTCTGCGAATGAAAAAGCAAGACAGCAGGCGGTACTTCTTGATAAAATGGCAGTGGAAAAAGTTCAGAGAGAAAATGAAGAATATTTAAGAGCTACCAATGCGGCAATAAGTCAGGTGTTATTGATTCAGGGACAATAATTTTATGAATGGTGTTATTAACGTCTATAAAGAAAAGGGCTTTACAAGCCAGGATGTTGTAGCTAAGTTAAGGGGCATTTTAAAACAGAAAAAAATAGGACATACAGGAACTCTCGATCCGGATGCGGAGGGAGTTCTTCCTATTTGTGTAGGAAACGCCACAAAGCTTTTCGATATCCTGACTGACAGAACAAAGGAATACGAAACAGTTCTTCTTCTTGGCAAGACAACAGACACTCAGGATATTTCCGGTAATGTATTAAGTGAGAGTGATTCTTATAAGGATTTATCAGTAAAAGAAATAGAAGACACTATTCTTTCGTTCCTTCCCGGATATGAACAAATCCCTCCGATGTATTCAGCGCTTAAAGTTAACGGCAAGAAATTATATGAGCTTGCCAGAGAAGGGAAAACAATCGAGAGAACGCCGAGACATGTCGATATAGATAACATTGAAATAACCGATATTTCATTACCCAGAATTACAATGAAACTGTCTGTTTCAAAAGGAACATACATACGTACAATATGCAATGATATCGGAGAAAAGCTTAAGTGCGGCGGCTTAATGGAATCGTTACTTCGCACTAAGGCAGGTTCATTTTTAATTGATTCATCGTTAAAGCTTTCTGAAATAGAGGCGATAAGAGATGAAGGAAAAATCGATGATATTTTAATTAAAGTTGATGACCTTTTTGATTATGAAAAGGTTCACATGAAAAGCAGTTCTGATAAATCGGTCCACAACGGCAACATTTTTAATGTTTATGACACGGTTGAGAATAAAAAAATCAAGGGGAATGTGTTAGTATATGATTCGGACAATATGTTTGTCGGAATATACACCTATTCCGAAGGAAAATACAAGCCGTTTAAGATGTTTTTATAATTAAAATGAAAATAATACGCAGTACAGATTTTCAACTAAATAATGACACTGCAGTTGCAATAGGCAAATTTGACGGAATACATAGAGGTCATCGGGAGTTGTTAGACAGAATTATCGCTAAGAAGGCGGAAGGCCTTGAAGCGAGCGTTTTTACTTTTGACAAAGCGCCTATGGAATTATTCGGTGGCAAAATGATTCCGTCATTAACTACTATGGAAGAAAAAATAAGAATATTTGAATATCTTTCGATTGATAATCTTATTATTTATCCATTGACATTAGAAAGCGCGGCAATCGCTCCTGAGGATTACATAACAAAAATATTATGTAAACAAATGAGAATGAAATATATTGCAGCCGGCGATGATTTATCCTTTGGAGACAAGGGAAGAGGAGATGCAAATCTTCTTAAACAGTATTCTGAAAATTTTGACATTGATATAGTAAGCAAGCTTGTAATAGATGGGGAAGAGGTGAGTTCTTCGCTTATCCGTGATATTGTTTCAAAAGGCGATATGGAAAAAGCGTCGAAGTTTATTGGAGTTCCATATGCTGTGTCGGGCGTTGTGTCACACGGCAGAAAGCTTGGAAGAACGATGGGGTTTCCGACGGTCAATATCGTCGTGCCAAAGGAAAAGCTTATGCCGCCTTTTGGTGTATACTTTGCCTCTGTTTCAATTGAAGGCAGACACTTTTTAGGCATTACAAATATAGGCAATAAGCCTACTGTCAACAATTTGAATACTGTATTTGCTGAGACACACATTTTTGACTTTGATGAAGATGTATACGGAAAGCGGATTACAGTTAAGCTTCTTAAGTTTGTAAGAAGTGAGAAAAAGTTTTCATCTGTAGATGAGCTTAAGGAACAGATTTCGGTTGACATAAAACATGGAAGAGAATACTTTTCAGACAATATTATTTTGTAAATCAGTGTGAGAATGAACTACTTTACATAAATGCGATTATATGATAATATATTATGCGTTGTGGTCTGAAGTTTTCAGACATATGCCGATACTTCGGTTTTCGTATCCTTGGCGTAATCGCAGTATCCGGTGAATAGAATAGTGCACATAGTGCGAAAAGGAGAAAATTATGATTTCAAAAGAGAAAAAGACAGCAATCATGAAAGAGTATGCTCTTAAAGAGGGCGACACAGGTTCACCTGAAGTACAGGTAGCAATACTTACAGAGAGAATTAAGGAGCTTACAGAGCACTTAAAGGACAATCCTAAGGATAAGCATTCTGCTCGCGGACTTTACAAGATGATCGGTCAGAGACGTGGATTACTTGCTTACCTTAAGAAGAATGACATCGAAAGATATCGTTCACTTATCGAGAGATTAGGACTTAGAAAGTAATAGGTTTAGATTTTGATGGTCACGCTGCGCTTATGTTAGATTAAGCGAAACGTGACCATTCAAAAATCAGAAGAACTAAGACTTAATCATTTAAGACACAAGTGGAGATCGCCACGAAGCCACTTTAGAGTGTACGTACACACGCACCTTCTAAAGTAGTTTCGGATGGACATCTCCACATAATTTATATTTTGAAAGGAGAAAAACATGTTCAAAAGTTATTCAATGGAACTTGGCGGCAGAACACTTACAGTAGAAGTAGGACGTGTTGCCAAGCAGGCAAATGGTGCAGCATTAATGCATTACGGAGATACAACTGTTCTTTGTACTGCAACAGCATCAGATAAGCCAAGAGACGGTATTGATTTCTTCCCGCTTTCTGTAGAATTTGAGGAGAAAATGTATGCCGTAGGTAAAATCCCGGGTGGATTTAATAAGAGAGAGGGTAAGGCTTCGGAGAACTCTGTACTTACAGCAAGAGTTATCGACAGACCTATGAGACCTCTTTTCCCAAAGGATTTCAGAAACGATTGTACTCTTAACAACCTTGTATTATCAGTAGATCCGGAGTGCAGACCGGAGCTTGTTGCGATGCTTGGTTCGGCAATCGCAACATCAATTTCAGATATCCCGTTTGACGGTCCATGTGCAACAACACAGCTTGGATTGATCGATGGAGAATTTGTTGTAAATCCTTCACAGACACAGTGGAAGAATTCAGACTTAAACCTTACTGTAGCATCAACGGCAGAAAAGGTTATTATGATTGAGGCCGGCGCTAATGAGATTCCTGAAGCAAAGATGATTGAGGCAATTTATAAGTGCCATGAAATCAACCAGGAAATTATCGCTTTCATTAACGGAATCTGTGCTGAAGTAGGCAAAAAGAAAATGGAATACACAAGCTGTGCAATTCCTGATGAAATGTTTGAAAAGATTAAAGAAATCATTCCACCTGCACAGATGGAAACAGCAGTATTTACTGATGACAAGCAGACAAGAGAAGCTAACATCAAGGAAATTACAGCTAAGCTTGAAGAGGCGTTTGCAGATAACGAAGAGTGGCTTGCAATATTAGGCGAGGCTGTTTATCAGTATCAGAAGAAAACAGTACGTAAGATGATTCTTAAAGATCACAAGCGTCCTGACGGAAGAGAAATCACGCAAATCAGACCACTTGCTGCTGAAGTAGATTTAATTCCTAGAGTTCACGGTTCAGCAATGTTTACAAGAGGACAGACACAGATTTGTGATATTACAACTCTTGCTCCTTTAGCTGATGCACAGAAGGTAGACGGACTTGATTCTAACGAAGTAGTTAAGAGATATATTCATCACTACAATTTCCCTTCATACTCAGTTGGTGAGACTAAGCCATCAAGAGGACCGGGAAGAAGAGAAATCGGACACGGAGCACTTGCTGAGAGAGCTCTTATCCCTGTTCTTCCGTCAGAAGAGGAATTCCCATATGCAATCCGTTGCGTATCTGAAACATTTGAGTCAAACGGTTCAACATCTATGGCTTCAACTTGCGCATCATGTATGTCACTTATGGCTGCAGGTGTTCCGATTAAGAAGATGGTTGCAGGTATCTCATGCGGTCTTGTAACAGGCGATACAGATGATGATTTTGTTCTTCTTACAGATATCCAGGGTCTTGAAGACTTCTTCGGAGATATGGACTTTAAGGTAACAGGTACAGTTGACGGTATTACAGCTATCCAGATGGATATTAAGATTCACGGTCTTACACGTCCAATCGTTGAGGGCGCAATCGCACGTTGCCGCGAGGCAAGACTTTTCATCATGGATACATGTATGAAGCCTGCAATTGCTGAGCCTAGAAAGACTGTTAGCGAATACGCTCCAAAGATCGTTTCAATCCAGATTGATCCTGAGAAGATTGGTGATGTAATCGGAAAGCAGGGTAAGGTAATTAAGGCTATCCAGGATGAGAACGATGTTAAGATTGACATTACCGAAGATGGTATGGTTTCAATCTGCGGTATCAACACAGACAAGATGGCTGAAGCACAGAGAATTATTGACATTATCGTTAATGAATTCGAAGAAGGCAAGATATATACAGGAAAGGTTGTTTCAATCAAGGAATTTGGTGCATTTATCGAGTTTGCACCGGGTAAGGAAGGAATGGTACACATTTCTAAGATTGCAAAAGAGAGAATCAACCATGTTGAAGATGTTCTTACACTTGGTGACACAGTAACCGTTAAGTGCATGGGCAAAGACAAAATGGGAAGAATGTCATTCTCAATTAAGGATGCGCAGTAACAGATTCAAATTTGCATCTTAATTTAACACTGCAACAGCGTTAGAAGCATAATTTGAAATGATTTAAAGCCCTTAATGTATGTAAGCATACATTAAGGGTTTTTTTACCTGAAAATGAACAATTATTATATAACAAAGTGCAGAAAATAGTGTTATAATATAAAATCAGGTCAGGCTATGCCTTGCTAAAAAAAATGTTAATAATCGAGGTACAAAAATGGAAAAAATTAAATTGTTTATTTTTGGAAATAGAGAGCCGGCGTACACAAACAAGCTTCCGAATCAGCTGTCTTTAGGATGCAGAGCAATTGTCGGTGCATATCTGATATATCTTGCAAAAGAACTTATAAAAGGTATGGTCAAAAACACTGCTCAGCCGTATTCAACAAACATGAAAATAATTATCATATCGGCTGTTGTTTTATTCACAGTATGCGGCGTTCTGTTTTTATATGATTCATTGAGGAATTTTGTAATTGGCAGATATCCGGGTGGTAAGCTTGATCTTGGCGAAAATCCGGACAATGCGCTTGATGCAAAGGATGCGGATGACTACGACGACGTTGTGACCGAGGATGAAGCACTTGAAGAATATGCACATGATGAAGCTAAAAAGGAAGAAGAGTAAATATCCGGTTAACATAAATTTCAAAGGAGGTATCTATGGACAGACGAGTAATTATGATAGTCATGGACAGTTTTGGTATTGGTGAAGAGCCTGATGCTGATTTGTTCGGTGATGTTTCGACAAATACATTAAGAAGTTGTACAAAAAGCCCGTTTTTCAAGGCTGATAACTTAAAAAAGATGGGATTATTCAACATCGATGGAGTTAAGGAATTAAATTATACAAAGGAAGAAGAAAATCCAACAGGCGTTTACGGACGTATGCAGGAAGCTTCCATGGGTAAAGATACAACGATAGGCCATTGGGAAATAGCAGGAGTTATTTCAAGTGAACCGCTCCCGACTTTCCCTGATGGATTCCCTTTAGAAACACTTGATGAATTTGAAAGACTTACGGGCAGAGGTGTTCTTTGCAATAAGCCTTATTCGGGAACAAAAGTTATTAACGAATATGGTGATGAACACGTTAAAACCGGAAAATGGATAGTGTACACTTCAGCTGATTCTGTTTTCCAGATTGCAGCGCATGAAGATGTAGTTCCACTTGATGAATTATATGAGGCATGCCGTACAGCAAGAAAGATATTAAAGGGTAAGACAGGCGTTGGCCGTGTAATTGCAAGACCTTTTATCGGAAAAGGAAACGGCAATTATACAAGAACTTCGAACAGACACGATTTCTCGCTTGAGCCGCCAAAGGCTACAATGCTTGATAACATCATATCAGCGGGTAAGAAGGTTTATGCGGTTGGCAAGATAAAAGATATTTTTGCCGGTGTCGGAATATCCGAATATGTCTACACTACGGGCAATGAGGACGGCATCAACAAAACCTTAGAATATATGGATAAGGATGATGCATCGCTGATTTTTACTAATCTTGTTGACTATGATATGCTTTATGGCCATAGAAGAGATATCGACGGATATGCCAAGGCAGTTGCTTATTTTGATGAGAGAATTCCTGAAATTATCGGCAAGATGCGTGATGATGACGTGCTTATGATTACGGCAGATCACGGCTGCGACCCGGGTTATGACAAGACGACCGACCATACAAGAGAATATGTTCCTTTCCTTATGTATGGCAAAAACATAAAACATAAGAATCTGGGTACCCGTAAAACATTCGCGGACATGGGTGCCACAGTGCTTGACTACCTTTCAGTTGAAAGCACAATTGAAGGAAAATCAGTATTATAAAATAAAAGGAGTATATATTAAGAGATGATGTCCTATTTATTGGACACCATATGGAATATAATCTTAATAAATTAAACAGATGTACGATAAAGAGATTAATAAACGACGCACATTCGCCATTATTTCACACCCTGATGCAGGTAAGACTACTCTTACC
The DNA here is from genome assembly GCA_004552595.1 of Lachnospiraceae bacterium. Taxonomy (GTDB): domain Bacteria; phylum Bacillota; class Clostridia; order Lachnospirales; family Lachnospiraceae; genus UBA2868. Next base: position 7,022 of record SFNX01000024.1, read on the forward strand.
GAGAAGTTTTTGCTCTATGGAGGAGCTATTAATTTAGCAGGCTCGGTTAAGGGTAAGGCAACTGCAAGACATGCGGTATCTGACTGGATGGAGATTGAAAAGGAGAGAGGAATTTCGGTTACTTCTTCGGTTCTTCAGTTTAATTATGACAATTACTGCATCAACATTCTTGATACGCCGGGACATCAGGATTTCTCGGAGGATACATACAGAACGCTTATGGCTGCCGATTCGGCTGTAATGGTTATTGATGCATCTAAGGGTGTTGAGGCTCAGACACGTAAGCTTTTTAAAGTATGTGTTATGCGACATATCCCTATTTTTACATTCATTAATAAGATGGACAGGGATGCCAATGATACATTCGATCTGCTTGATGATATTGAGAACGAGCTTGGTATTGCTACATGTCCTGTTAACTGGCCTATCGGCTCAGGTAAGGGGTTTAAGGGAGTTTATGACAGAAACACCAAAAGTATAATTACTTTCTCTGATACAGAGAAAGGTACTAAGGAAGGACATACTGAGGTTATTGACATTAATGACGAAGGAAAGCTCACAGAATATATTTCTGAAGAAGCTAAGAATAAGCTTTTTGATGAAATAGAGCTTCTTGACGGTGCAGGTGCTGAGTTTGACCAGTCTCTTGTCGACAAGGGTGAATTATCGCCGGTATTCTTTGGTTCTGCACTTACAAATTTCGGTGTTGAGATTTTCCTTAAGTATTTCTTACAGATGACTTCATCGCCTTTAGCAAGGCAGGCTGATGTAGGTATTATTAACCCTACAGAGAAGGAATTTTCGGCCTTTGTATTTAAAATCCAGGCTAATATGAATAAAGCACACCGTGACAGGATTGCATTTATGAGAATCTGTTCAGGCAGATTTGATGCCGGAATGGAAGTCAAGCATGTTCAGGGCGGTAAGGTGATGAGACTTTCACAGCCACAGCAGATGATGGCAAGCTCAAGACATATTGTTGACGAGGCTTATGCCGGAGATATTATAGGTGTATTTGACCCGGGTATTTTCTCGATAGGTGACACAATCTGTATGCCAAATGATAAGTTTATGTATGAGGGAATTCCTACATTTGCTCCTGAGCATTTTGCAAGGGTAAGACAGATTGACACTATGAAGCGTAAGCAGTTTGTTAAGGGCATTACCCAGATTGCACAGGAAGGTGCAATTCAGATATTTACCGAGATGTCAACGGGAATGGAAGAGGTAATAGTCGGAGTAGTAGGTGTCCTTCAGTTCGAAGTACTGAAATACCGTCTTGAGAATGAATACAATGTCGAGATTAAAATGGAAAATCTTCCGTATGAGCATATCAGATGGGTCGAAAATAAGGATGAGATTGACGTGTCTAAGATTATTGGTACATCAGATATGAAGAGAGTTCAGGATATTAAAGGAAATCCATTGCTTCTGTTTGTTAATGCATGGTCGGTAGGTATGGTTCTTGAGAGAAATGAAGGATTAAAGCTTGCTGAGTTTTCCAAGAACTAGAATAAAAGTATTGTATTAGGAATAACGTGATTAAGATTTTTGATTTATCAATAAATAAATATCGTACAATATGTGCAGCACTTATTATTGCACTTATTTGCCCGATTCTTTCAGGATGTGCCGATGCACTCTCATTTGATAAGAGCGGTGAGACAAGCCGTATATCTCTTGATGAGAATGTCGCATCGGATATGATTGTTGTCGAGAAGGTTGAAGAGCTGGATTTGGACTCTGATGACACTAAAGACAATCTTCCTGATAAGGATCTTTCAAAGGCGAGCGAAGAGCTCGTTAAAAGTGATGGACTAAAATATTATCACTATGATTTATTAAGTGATGAAGATAAGGTGTTATACACTGAGATATATAGCATTATCAGTAATCTTTCTAAGGATACGAAGGTCTCATCCAAGGATCCTGATAAGATTGAAAAGGCTTTTAGCTACGTTATGCTTGATCATCCCGAGCTGTTTTATCTCACGGGGTATTCTTTCACTAAGTATATGCGAGGCAATAGAATTGAGAAGATTACATTGTCCGGCAATTACACAATGACTAAGAATGAAGCTGACAGTAAAAAGCTTTTAGTCGATTCATATGTTGATAAGTGTATTGAAGGATATGACGGATATGTTGATGACTATGAAAAAGTCAAATATGTATACGAGTATCTTATTAAGAATACAGAGTATGACATGTCTGTTGCTAACAACCAGAACGTTTTAAGTGTTGTTGTTGATAACAGAACAGTATGTCAGGGATATGCCAAGGCTATGCAGCTTATCCTTAACAGGATGGGCGTGTTCTGCATACTGTGTGAAGGTGTTGTAAAGGGTACTGAGTCACATGTATGGAACATTGTACGAATCAACGACAAGTATTATCATGTTGATGCCACATGGGGCGATGCAAGCTATATGATTGAAGATACTTCGGGACAGTTTGAAGCACCTGACATAAATTACGATTATCTTTGTGTTACAGATGAAGAAATAACCAAAACACATGTAATAAAAGATGGCATTACATATCCTGTATGTTCATCTATGGATGATAATTATTACGTTCGTGAAGGGCTTTACTTAACGGAAATCAATTCAGATGTAATTATGAATGCGTTTAATAATGCAAGAGAGAATAACGAGAGAATTGTTACTCTTAAATGTGAAAATGCCAATGTATATACTGCACTTTACAAGCATCTTATTGAGAATCAGAACATTTTTGATTACCTTAACGGAGCGGATAATGTCAACTATGTTGAATTTAAGGATGAGTGCAGGATTTCGTTTTATATTTAATAGTTTTATGTTATAATAAATTGATGTTTTCACGATTGTTATGAGGCTTTGCAGTAACAATTTGTAACTGATTAAAATGATTATTATGTGATTAATACTAAGGAGGTTACACAATGGCTATAGATAAAGAAAAGAGTGTTCAGCTTTCAAATGAAGTATTGGGAGAAGTAAGAATTGCCGATTCTGTAGTTGCCAATATTGCACTTCTTGCAGCTAAGGAAACAGAAGGTGTTTTTGATACAGTCGGAAATGCAGCTAATGAGATTATGACTAAAGTAGGCGTAAAGTCAGCTTCAAAAGGAGTTCGTGTAGAGATAATCGACAGTGTTGTTTCTATTGACCTTGCACTCATTATGCAGTATGGATACAACATTCCTAATACATGCAAGAAAGTCCAAGATAAAGTTAAAAATTCAATTGAAAATATGACCGGCCTTGAAGTAAGTGATGTAAGAATCAGAATTGCCGGAATCAATATTCAATAGTAACAGAGGAAGTTATGAACAGATCCCAGATTAGAGAGCAGATTTTTAAATTATTATTCAGAGTTGAATTTAATTCACAGGAGGATATGCCTGAGCAGGTGAAACTTTTTATGGAATCACCGACTCTTGACAAGGATGAGGATAACTGTAAAGAAATCAGCATCTCAGATAATGAGCAACAGTATATTATTAATAAATATGACGATATAGTTTCTCATATGTCAGAGATTGACGGCATAATTAATGATAACGCCAAGGGATGGTCAACTGACAGACTGGGTAAGGTTGAACTTACTATTTTGCGTCTTGCAGTATATGAAATTAAATATGACAATGACATTCCTGTTTCAGTAGCGATAGATCAGGCTGTTGAGCTTTCTAAGAGATTTGGAAGAGATGAGTCATATTCTTTTATTAACGGTATATTGGCGTCTGTAGCTAAATAGATGCCTGTTCTATTCCATTATGAAACAAAACATTTATTCAGTAGAATATATTAATGCATATATTAAAGCCATGTTTTCGCAGGATTTTTTGCTGCGGTCTGTTTATGTAAGGGGAGAAGTATCGAATGTTACATATCATCCCTCAGGTCACATATATTTTACTATGAAGGACAAATCCGGAACTCTTAGTTGTGTGATGTTTTCCGGCAAAAGGAGAGAGGGACTTAAGTTCACACTTAAGGAAGGCCAGCAGATTGTATGTGGCGGCAGTATTACAATATATGAGGCGAGAGGACAGTATCAGATGTATGCAACGGATATTGTTCTTGACGGAGAAGGCCTTTTATATGAAAAGTACGAAAAGCTGAAAAAAGAGCTTGAAGAAAAAGGAATGTTTGATGCCTGTTATAAGAGAAGCATTCCTAAATATGCTAAAAGAATAGGAATAGTTACAGCTAAAACGGGAGCTGCCATACAGGATATTATTAACATATCAACAAGGCGAAATCCTTACGTAAAGCTTTTCTTATATCCTTGTCTTGTTCAGGGAGAAGGAGCGGCCATATCAATAGTAAATGCAATTAGAGCACTTGATAAATTCGGAGTTGATGTAATAATTGTCGGCAGAGGCGGAGGCTCAATAGAAGATTTATGGGCATTCAATGAAGAAATTGTTGCTAAAGCGATTTTTGAATGCAATACGCCGATTGTATCTGCCGTAGGGCATGAAACAGATACGACAATTGCTGATTTTGTCGCAGATATGAGAGCGCCTACACCATCAGCGGCAGCCGAGCTTACTGTTTTTTCATATGAGGAATTTATTGAAAAATTAAGCAAGATAGAATCGGATTTACATAATAGCATTATTGCTAAAGTCAGAAATTCAAGACTTAAGCTTGATAAGGCAAAGCTTATCGTGGAAAAACTTAATCCGGCTTATGAAATCAACAATAAAAGACTCTCATTAGTTCACTATGATGAGCGATTAAGAGAACTTATGAATAGAATTCTTAATTTAAAGAAGCACACATATGAGCTTTATATTGAAGCGATGAAGAACATTTCACCTCTTGATAAGCTGTCAAAAGGATATGCATATGTTAAGGCAAACGGAAAGCCGCTTAAATCAGTCTCAAACGTTAATAAATCAGACGAGATACTTCTGTATCTTAAGGACGGTACAATAAAAAGCGTGGTGAATGAAGTAATACAGGAAGAGCTAAGCTAATAGGGTTAAGACATTTTGGAGAATGAAATGGATAGGATTAATATAGAAGATTTAACATTAGAAGAAGGCTTTGAGAAAATTGATGAGCTTATCGAAACTATGGCTGATGGAGATATTTCGCTTGAAGAGTCGTTTGATAAATATAAGCTTGGTATGGAAATTCTTAAAGTATGCAGCGATAAAATTGATAAGGTTGAGAAGCAGATTGAAATATTAAATGCAGAGGATATTAGTTCAAATGAGTGATTTTGTTACTGAGTTATCAGAAAAAGTCGAATATGTTGAAGATGTATTATCAAGAAAAGGCGTATTAAAGGAAGAAGGCTATCAGAAGACTGTAATAGAAGCAATGAATTATGCTTTAAACGGAGGCGGCAAGAGACTTCGTCCACTTATTATGAGTGAAGTATACACAATGTATGGCGGCGCTGATAAGGATATTATTGAGAGCTTTATGACTGCTCTTGAAATGATTCATACATATTCGCTTGTACATGATGATCTTCCTGCAATGGACAATGATGAATACAGAAGAGGTAAAAAGACATGCCACGTTGTATATGGTGAAGATATGGCCATCCTTACAGGAGATGCTCTTCTTAACCGTGCATTTGAAGTTGCATTAAGCTGCTCTGACAATAAGAATCCAACAGATTCAGCCAGGATACTTTGTGCATTAAGATTAATGGCATCTAAAGCAGGAATATACGGAATGGTTGGCGGACAGGTATTTGACGTTGAATCAGAGAACCTATGTAAAGCAAATACTCTTGAGGAAATCCTTTTCATCCACAGACTTAAAACATCGGCTCTGCTCCAGATTGCATTTATGACAGGTGCGATTCTTGCAGGTGCTCCAAAAGAGGATATAGAACTTCTTTCAATAATTGGTGAGAACGTAGGAATAGCATTCCAGATAAGAGATGATATTCTTGATGTAATCGGCGATGAAGAAGTGATCGGCAAGCCTGTAGGCTCGGATGAGAGAAATAACAAGCAGACTTATGTGAGTATAAAAGGGCTTGAAAAAGCAAAAGAAGACGTTGATGCTTTTTCCAAGCTTGCGCTTTCAAGCTTTGATAAGCTTAGCAGTAAAAACGACTTTTTAAGAGAACTTATTGTATCTTTAGTATTAAGAGATAAATAAGATAACAGGTATTATTATGATTTTAGATCAGATTAAGAAACCAAATGATATAAAGGCAGTTGATAAGGAATTATATGATGACTTGGCAGGAGAGATAAGAGACTTTCTTGTTGAGAAAATCAGTAAGAACGGTGGGCATTTAGGCTCTAATCTTGGTGCGGTTGAGCTTACAATGGCACTCCACTTAGCACTTACTCTTCCAAAAGATAAGATTATTTGGGATGTTGGACATCAGTCATATACTCATAAGCTTTTGACAGGCAGAAGAGAAGGCTTTGAGAATTTAAGGAAGTTTGGCGGAATGGCGGGATTTCCTAAGACAGATGAAAGCGACTGCGACACATTTAACACGGGACACAGCTCGACTTCGATTTCCGCAGGACTTGGTCTTGTTAAGGCAAGAGATTTAGGCGGAATGGATAATACAATCGTATCTGTAATAGGCGATGGTTCACTTACAGGTGGTATGGCATATGAAGCAATGAATAATGCCGCTACACTTAAGACGAATTTTGTTATTGTATTAAATGACAATAACCAGTCAATTTCAAAAAATGTCGGTGGACTTTCTAACTACTTAAATTCAATAAGAACAGCGGATTCGTATGTAGGATTTAAAATCGGACTTGAAAACGCACTTAATAAGGTTCCGGGAGGAGATGGCGTAGTAGATACACTTAAAAAATACAAATCTTCCGTAAAGCATATATTTGTTCCTAACGGAATGTTCTTTGAAGATATGGGAATTACATATTTAGGACCTGTAGACGGACATAATATAAGCGAAATGGTCAAGGTCTTTAATGAGGCTAAGAAGATTAAAAAGTGTGTTCTTGTTCATGTGGTTACAAAAAAGGGTAAAGGCTATGAAATCGCAGAGAGACATCCGGCGAGATTCCACGGCGCAGAACCTTTCGATATAGAAACCGGACTTCCGCTTAACAATAGAACGGTGGCTAATTATCAGGATGTTTTTTCAACCGTTATGTTTAAGCTTGGAGAGAGGAATGAAAAGGTATGTGCAATAACAGCTGCAATGGCAGACGGAACAGGCCTTAAGCGTTTCTCGATAAAATATCCCGACAGATTTTTTGACGTCGGAATTGCAGAGCAGCATGCCGTAACATTTGCCGCAGGACTTGCAATGGGAGGACTCAGACCTATTGTTGCTGTATATTCTTCGTTTTTGCAGAGGGCATATGACCAGATAATTCACGATGTCAGTATCCAAAACCTGCCTGTTATATTTGCAATTGACAGGGCAGGACTTGTAGGGGCTGACGGTGAGACTCACCAGGGTATTTTTGACTTATCATATATGTCTTCAATTCCGAATATGACTGTAATGGCACCTAAAAATAAATGGGAGCTCTCAGACATGCTTAAATTTGCGCTTACTATGGATTCACCTGTATCAATCAGGTATCCAAGGGGTGTTGCATATGCGGGACTTAAGGAATACAGAAAGCCTATTGAACTTGGTAAGAGCGAAATAATTTATGAGGAAGAAGACATTGCTTTATTTGCAATAGGTTCAATGGTTAAGACTTCAGAGGAAGTTAGGGACATACTTAAAGAGATGGGTTATTCATGCTCTTTGATTAATGCCCGGTTTGTAAAGCCGCTTGATGAAGAGACGATTGACCTAATCGTTAAGGATCACAAGCTTATTGTAACGCTTGAAGAAAATGTTTTAGCGGGCGGATACGGTGAGAAGGTCAACAATTACATCACTAAGAGGCGATATAATGTAAAGGTGACTAATATCGGACTTCCGGATGAATATATAGAGCATGGAAATGTTGATATTCTTAAGAAAGAAACAGGAATTGATACAGACACAATTGTTAAAAGGATAATTGCCGACAGGGCAGTATTATAGATGTTAAATATACGGGCTATTTTGCCGCACTGACGTATATATAAGGATAATAAGTGAGCGAGAGACTTGATATTTTACTTGTAAGCAAGGGCTTGGCAAAATCAAGAGAAAAAGCAAAAGCTGTAATAAAAGACGGAATGGTTTACATAAATAATATAAGACAGACAAAGCCTTCTGCTATGATTTCTGAGGATTCAGAAATTATCATTAAAGGAGAAGTCTGTAAATATGTGAGCCGTGGCGGCTATAAGCTTGAAAAGGCAGTTACTGAATTTAACATTGAACTTACAGGACTAAAATGCATTGATATTGGTGCATCAACCGGTGGATTTACCGATTGCATGCTTAAAAACGGTGCAGATACTGTGTATGCCGTAGATGTCGGACATAATCAGCTTGATGAGACTTTACTTAATGATGAACGTGTCATTTCTATGGAAGGTGTTAATTTCAGATATGTAACAGTTGATGATTTTGACTGCAGACCGGATTTTGCAGGCTGCGACGTTTCGTTTATTTCGTTAAGGCACATATTGCCGGCGGCATATAATGTTCTTTCTGATGAAGGTAAAATGGTATGCTTAATTAAGCCACAGTTTGAAGCAGGAAGAGAACACTTAAATAAAAAAGGTGTCGTAAAAGACAAAAAGATTCACATTAAAATAATTCGGGAGCTGCTTGAATTTGCTGATGAAATCGGATTTAACGTATTAAATCTGACATACTCACCGATTAAAGGACCTGAAGGGAATACGGAATATCTTTTGTATCTTACAAAGAACAACACAGTTAAAGGCGTATTTGTCAATGCGGCAAATACAGTTAGCGAGGCATTCAGTGAATAATTTTTTTATCGTTGCGAATAATGTTAAGGATGTAAACCTTGAGAAGACTAAGGCACTTGCTCAATTTTTAGAGCTTCGCGGGAAAAGATGCGAATATACCGGAATTGAAAGGGTTTTCGAAGACGAAAACGATGTCTTAAAATTTGCGGCCAAGATAAAAGAAGATGTAGAAGCAATAATTTCTCTTGGCGGTGACGGAACGCTTATCCAGGTTTCGGACATTGCCGCTAAAAAGGGTATACCGATTATCGGTGTTAATATGGGCAATTTAGGCTATTTGTGTGAGGTCGAAAAAGAAAAAGCATTTGAAGCAATTGAGAAGCTCATTAATGATGAGTATGAAATAGAAAAAAGAATGCTTTTATCAGGTGAGATGACAGTAGCCTCCGTTAAAATGCCAAAGGTTCAGGCGTTAAATGACGTAGTAATTGCCAGAAAAGGAACACTTGGAACTATAAGCTTTAAAGTGTCGGTTAACGGCAGTGCATTATATACCTGTGAAGCTGACGGAATGATCATTTCAACTCCTACAGGCTCAACAGGATACAATATTTCGGCAGGCGGACCTATTGTTGCTCCTTATTCGCATGGGATTATTCTCACTCCGATCTGTGCTCATTCAATGAATGTAAGACCAATTGTTCTTTCATGTGATGATGAAATTACGGTAGAACTTAACAGAGAGACTTCAAAGCCTGATATTTCGGTAGAAGTGTCATTTGACGGATCTAAGACATGTCCTATGAATTTATCGGATAAGGTTACGGTTAAAAAAGCATATACCGAGGTCAAAATAATAAAACTTAATTCAAAGTCATTCTATGAAGTATTATCAAGAAAAATGTCTGACAGATAATCCGGTTAATATGAAGAACAAACGTCACGAAAAAATACTTGAAGTAATTGAAAAAAAGAATATTGAGACGCAGGAAGAGCTTGCAAAAATCCTTAACGAAGCAGGCTTTGTAGTTACACAGGCTACTGTATCAAGAGATATTAAGAAGCTTGGGCTTGTTAAAGTTAAAGGAAAGGGCTCGCATCAGAAATATGCGCCTAAGGCAGCATCAACATTGGTAGAATATGACAAATACGTCAGAGTACTTAAAGATGCAATAACAGGTATGGATGATGCCGAAAATATTCTTGTAATAAAGACTGTTCCCGGAATGGCAATGGCTGTAGCAGCCGCTCTTGACTCACTTAGAATTCCGGAAATAATAGGGTCAATCGCAGGAGATGACACTATTATGTGTGCAACAAAAAATAACAGGCATGCAAAAGATGTTATGGATAAAATACGTTTGATGATATAGGAATAATAGATGCTTAAAAATATACATGTGAAAAGCTTCGCATTAATTGACGAAGTTGAAATAAATCTCGCATCGGGACTGAATATTCTAACAGGTGAGACCGGAGCGGGAAAATCAATTATTATCGATGCGGTTAATTTTGCACTCGGACAGAGAGTGTCTAAAGACGTTGTCAGAGACGATGCAGAGTATGCTTTGTCTGAACTTGTATTTGAAATCAATGATGATAAGACAAAAGAAAGACTTAATCAATTTGATATCCCGCTTGATGATAATGAAGTTCTGATTCAGCGTAAAATTACAAACGGGAAGTCAACTGCAAGAATAAACGGAGAAACCGTTACTTTATCAACGCTTAAGCTTATTGCAGCAGGTCTTATTGATATACACGGACAGCATGACAATCAGTCATTGTTAAGCAAGGCATCCCAGCAGAATTTATTGGATACAATATTGTCGGATGAATTAAAAGAACTGCTTATTAGGATGAAGGATACTTATGTCAACCTAAACAACAAAATATCCGAATATGAGCAGTTAAATACTAAAGAAGCCGAAAAGGAAATAGCATTCCTTCAGTATGAGCTCAATGAAATTGACTCGGCATCACTTCATGAAGGCGAGGATGAAGCATTAGAGAGCGATTACAAGAAGATGAACAACTCTAAGCGAATAGCTGATTTAGTATCAGGTGCTCACAGAATTACAGGATATGATTCAGAGGGGGCAGGTTCGCTTATCGGAAGAGCACTTCCGATGATAAGACAGGCATCATCAATTGATGATGATGCTAAGGATTTAGAGCTTATTCTCAATGATATTGACGGACTTTTAAATGACTTCAACCGTTCGATTGCAGACTATGAAATGTCGCTTGATTTTTCCGATGAAGACTATAAGAATACTGAGGACAGACTGAATCTGATAAATTCTCTTAAGAATAAGTACGGAAAGAGTATTAAAGAAATACTTGATAAAAGAGATGAATTTGAAGATGAACTTAATAGGCTTTTAAACGCTGATGAGTATAAATCTGCACTTTTATCAGAAATTGCTTCCCTTAAAAAGGAAGCATATAAGCTTTGCAAAGAGATTTCGGCAATCAGAAAAAAGGGTGCAAATAAGCTATCAGGTGAAATTGCCGAAGCACTGTTAGATCTTAATTTCCTGGATTCTCAATTCGAAATTAAAGTCACAAGTGATGAAGAAAATATGAAGCAGTCAGGATATGATGACATTGAGTTTTTTATAAGCACAAATCCCGGAGAAGCGTTAAAGCCGCTTAATCAGGTTGCATCGGGTGGTGAAATGTCACGTATAATGCTTGCAATAAAGAGTGTTTGTGCCAATGACAGTACGGCTACGCTTATTTTTGATGAAATTGATACGGGAATAAGCGGAAGAACGGCACAGAAGGTGTCTGAGAAGATGAGCCGCATTGCTAAGGAACATCAGGTAATTGTAGTGACACATCTTCCGCAGATTGCGGCAATGGCAGACACGCATTTTGAAATTTCTAAATCCGTGAATAACGGCCGTACAATTACAAGCATAGAGACATTATCAGAAGAAGGTAAGATTAAAGAGCTTGCAAGAATGCTTGGTGGCGTCACGATTACAGAAAAAGTGCTTGAAAACGCAAAAGACATGAAGAAGCAGGCAGATGAGATTAAGCATAAATAATAAAATTAAGAGGTCATATACAATGAGATTAATTAAACGAACAGTAAGTGCATTTTTAGCGGTATTATTTCTTTTTTCAATAAATGTAATACAAGTAAGTGCAGATACAGCTACGGACGAAGTGAATATCGTATTTACTTCAGACCTTCATTCTAATGTATCAAGCTACAATACTATTATTGACGGACAACAGATTGATAATGTCGGAGGCTTTGCAAAGCTTAAGACATTTATTGATGAAAAAAGAAATAAAAGTGATATTCTTTTGGTTGACTGCGGAGATTCCGTTATGGGAACGATGTCGCATTCACTTATTGATACTGAAGCATTTGAGCTTTCGTTTTTTAATGAAGTAGGATATGACGCTTTAGTAATGGGAAACCATGACTTTGACTTTGGTGCTAAGCCGTTAAGTGATATGTATTCCGTTGCAAAAGACAAATTCGATAAGGTGACGCCTCTTGTTATTTGTAACATTGACTGGACTAAGAGTGATGAATACACAAAAACACTCAGCATCGGTGCAAATAAATATGGTCATAGCGACTACACGATTATTGAGAAGAATGGGAATAAGATTGCTGTTTTAGGAGTACTTGGAAAAGATGCAATTAAATGTGCACCAACATGTGAGCTTACATTTAAAGATCCGGTTACAGCAGTTAAGGAAACCGTAGCAAAAATTAAAGCAACAGAAAATCCTGATATGATAGTATGTCTTTCTCATAGTGGTACGGGAACAGAACCCGGAGATACAGAGGATGAACTTCTTGCAAAGGAAGTACCTGATATTGATGTGATTGTAAGCGGGCATTCGCATACCCTTCTTAAGGATGAGATACTGGTTGGCAATACACATATCGTAAGCTGCGGCTCATATAGTTTATACACCGGTGATATTACACTTAGAAAGAACAGCCTTGGAAGATGGGATACTGTCAGCTACGAAGCTAAAATGATGGACTCTTCAATTGCGGAAGATGAAACAGTTTTAGCACAAATAGAAGACTTAAAGCACATAATAGATGAAAAGGTATTGTCAGGATATAACTTAAAGGCAGACGACATTATTGCAGTCAACAATGATGTGTTTTTTGAGGAAGCGCAGGATACTCTTGACGAACATAAGGAAATGAAGCTTGGAAACATTCTTTCAGATTCATACCGATATGTTGCGAACACGACTCCTACTGCTAAGGACAGGCCGTTTGATGCATCGGTAGTGCCCTCAGGAACAATCAGAGACACGATTACAAGAGGAAACATCACTGTTGCCGACGCATTCAAATGCCTTTCACTTGGTGTCGGAAAGGATGGCAATATCGGATATCCTCTTGTAAGCGTCTATCTTACAGGAAAGGAAATAAGGACAATTGCAGAAGTTGATGCGTCGATTTCAGATTTCATGACTTCTGCAAGGCTATATTATTCCGGAGTATCTACTGAGTTCAATCCAAAAAGAATGATACTTAATAAAACTGTTGATGTATGGAGAACGCCTGCAATATGTGAAGACTCATATGAAGAGCTTGACGATGATAAGCTTTACAGGATTGTAACGGATTCCTACAGTATGAGTATGCTTGGTGCAGTTACTGATTTATCAAAGGGCATTTTATCGGTAGTACCAAAGGATGAGAACGGTAATCCTATCAAAGATCCGTATGACAGCATTATATATGATGAGAACGGAAATGAATTAAAAGCATGGGTGGCTTTTGCTGAATACCTTCAGTCATTTGAGAGCAATGAAGAAGGAATCAGTGAGATTCCTGCTTATTATAACGATTATCATAATAGAAAAGTTGTTAACGATTCTTTTACGCTTAGGGCAATGTTCAAAAACACAAGCAAGTATTTTTATATTATTTTGACAATATGCCTATTGATTATTTTACTGATTTTATTTATTGTAAGAGTTATTGTGAAAAAAATTCATAAAAAGAAAGTGTTTAAGAATTAACCATAATGGCAGCAAGAAAGAAGAAAAAGTTAAAAAGTTGGCAAAGGCGAAGAAGAAAAAGAGTAAAATTATTTTTTAGTTTACTGTTTACAGTATTAGTAATCGTTATAGCAGTAATATTTGTCAAGTCGCTATTTCCATATGAAAGCGTTGATTTATCGGATTATGTTACATATACATATTCGGGATACAATACAAAGGGCAGCGTTGACGCGACAATAAATGAAGAGCTTACATCGACGCTTATGCAAAAGCTCATCAAGGACCATGAAAAAGCATTATTTAATTTTACTAAGTGTGAACAGGAAGACTTTAACGCATTTTATAATTCGCTTAGCGTAACGGTAAATGCACCGGAAGGCCTTTCTAACGGTTCTAAGTACACATATACAGTAGGATATAATAAGGAGCTTGCCAAAAAGATAAAACTAAATGTTAAAAATTCAACAAAGGAAGTAATGGTTAGCGGACTTGTTACGGCGACAGTTATCTCATATGATACATTGTTTGAGGGCATATCTTTTACATTTGACGGTGTATCGCCTACGATAACTGCTGAAATGAGTAATAATACGGTAAATCCATATCTTTCAGATGTTGAGTTTATTATTGAAGGAGAGAAAGAACATTACGCTGATGGTGATGTGATTAGAGTGAAGGCATTATTTGACGAAGCATTGTGCCTTGAAAAGCATTTTGTAATAGACAGAGATATTTCCGAATGCCATAAAGACTTCATTGTTGAAGGTGAATCGCACTATGTTAATTCTGCATCAGAGCTTTCTTCAGACATCATTGACAGGGCAGTGAGTGCGGCTAACAGCGCATTTACGTCTAAGACTGCCAACGAATATGGTGTCAGAGTTTATTTTGAAGCCGGAATCGCGCCTGTATATGTCAATAAGAAGTCAACATTTGAATGGGTGAGCTACGGA
>SFNX01000025.1 GCA_004552595.1 Lachnospiraceae bacterium
ATCATTACCAAATAATCAGGTGGATTAATATAGCATTATTTGAGGAGAAGAAATTAGAAAGTGCATATTTAATATGCAAAGGGCAGTGAGGATGATTAAGAATATTATTTTTGATATGGGAAATGTTTTAGTCGATTTCTGCTGGGAGAAAGCGTTTAAGGATAAGGGAATCGACGGCGAGATGCTTGAAAGAGTAGCAAATGCAACAGTCAGAAATAAAGACTGGGACGAATTCGACCTTGCTAATATTCCTCATGATCAGATTATTCAGAAATTTGTAGATAATGACCCGGAAATAGAAGATGAAATAAGACTCGCAACCTCTTCAATCGGAGATATGATTAAGAAGAAGGATTATGCTGAAAAGCTTATTACATCTTTACAAAGAGCAGGCTACTGCGTTTATATCCTTTCTAATATGTCACCTGAAGCGTTTAATGAAGCAGGTGATGTTTTAGCATGCTCAAAGCTTGCAGACGGAGAATTGTTTTCATGTGACTGTCATTTGGTTAAGCCCGATATTGAGATTTATCAGATGCTTCTTGATAAGTATTCGCTTTGCGCATCAGAATGTGTATTTCTGGATGATAAGCCAGAAAATGTTGATGGAGCAGAGGCGTGCGGAATTTTAGGAATTGTGTTTACAAATCTTAAGGAAGCAGTATACAAGCTGAATTGTATGGGAATTGAGTTTGATTATGAAGTTGAATGAACTAGAAATAGGAAAAAAAGCAAAAATAATATCTGTTGCCGGGGAAGGACAGCTTAGGCACCACATACTTGATATGGGGTTAATTCCCGGTACGGTGGTAACTCTTGTAAAATATGCGCCGATGGGCGATCCGATGGAACTTTTGGTAAGAGGGTATGAGCTTACTTTACGTGTCGATGATGCAAAGCTTATCGGAATTGAACCGGTCAGCAATGCGGAAAAAAATACTGATAGTAAAAACAAATCAGAAATTAATAATTTAGATAAAGCCGGAAAAGAAAAAAACAGTAAAAAATCAGGTTCTGTAATTGAACATCCCGGTCTTGGAGAGGGCGGAAGATATCATGTTAAGGAGCATGAAAATCCGCTTCCGGACACTGAACTACTTACATTCGGCCTTTTAGGAAACCAAAACTGCGGCAAAACTACTCTGTTTAATCAGGTTACAGGCTCAAATCAGCATGTCGGTAATTTCCCGGGTGTAACTGTTGACAGAAAGTCCGGTATGTTAAGGGAAAATAAGAACACAGAGATTACCGACCTCCCGGGAATTTATTCTCTTTCTCCGTATTCAAATGAAGAGATTGTCACGAGAGAATTTGTATTAAATGAAAGACCTAAGGGTATAATCAATATAGTTGATGCTACAAACATCGAAAGAAACCTCTATCTTACTATGCAGCTTATGGAACTTGATATTCCGATGGTTCTGGCGCTTAATATGATGGATGAAATGACAGGAAACGGTGGAACGGTTTACATAAATAAAATGGAATCACTTTTGGGAATTCCGGTTGTTCCTATTTCCGCAGCTAAAAATGAAGGCGTTGATGAACTTGTTGCGCATGCAATACATGTTGCAAAATTCCAGGAATCTCCGGGAAGACAGGATTTCTGTGAGGATGGTCCGGTTCACAGATGCATTCACGGTGTAATTCATCTTATTGAAGACCATGCAAAAAGAGCAGGAATTCCGGTAAGATTTGCGGCAACCAAATTAATTGAAGGCGATGAGATAATACTTGATATGCTGAATCTTTCCGAAAATGAAAAGGAAATGCTTGAGCATATTATCGTCCAGCTTGAAGAAGAAGAGGGACTTGATGCGCAGGCTCAGATTGCAAGAATGCGATACGACTTTATTGAAAAGCTCGTTAGGGAAACTGTCAAGAAGCCTCAGGAGAGCAGGGAACACTTACGCAGTGAAAAAATTGATAAAATTCTTACAGGAAAGTATACGGCTATTCCTTCATTTGTCCTCATTATGTCGGCAGTTTTCGTTTTGACGTTTAATGTGATTGGGGCTTTTTTCCAGGGAATACTTGAAAATGCGATTGAGCTGTTTATTGAATCATTTGATAAATTGCTTGCAGGGTTGTCAGTTAACGACACGATAAGGTCATTAGTTGTTGACGGAGTGCTTACCGGAGTCGGAAACATATTAAGCTTTCTTCCTATAATTGTGATTTTGTTTTTCTTCTTATCGCTCCTTGAGGATACGGGATACATGGCAAGAGTCGCATTTGTGATGGATAAGCTCCTTCGAAAAATCGGACTTTCGGGACGAAGCATTGTGCCGCTGCTTATCGGATTTGGATGTAGTGTTCCCGGCGTAATGGCATCAAGAACACTGCCGTCCGAGAGAGACAGGAAGATGACGATTTTACTTACGCCTTTTATGAGCTGCTCGGCAAAGCTCCCGATTTATGCGTTTTTTACGGCAGCATTTTTTAAAGACAATGGCGGACTTGTGATGATTTTGCTCTACTTTATCGGAATCGCGGTAGGAATACTTGTGGCATTAATTCTTAAGTCTGTTTATTTTAAAGGTGAGGCGGTTCCGTTTGTTATGGAACTTCCAAATTACAGGCTGCCGGGAATGAAAAATGTAGTTATGCTTCTTTGGGATAAGGCTAAGGATTTTTTGCAGAGGGCATTTACCGTAATATTCCTTGCTTCTATTGTTATATGGTTTTTGCAGAGATTTAATTTTACTCTTAATATGGTTACTGATTCTAAGGACAGTATTCTTGCGGAAATTGCCGGTATTATTGCACCTGTATTCAGTCCTATGGGATACGGGGACTGGAGAGTCTGTACCGCACTTGTTACAGGATTTATTGCAAAGGAAAGTGTTGTATCGACGTTGTTTGTTCTGTATGGAACAAAGGAAGCAGTGCTTGGCGCAATGTCTATGGCATCAGCATTTTCACTTCTTGTGTTCTGCCTGTTATATACACCTTGTGTAGCTACAATTGCGGTTGTAAAAAGAGAACTTGGTGCAAAGTGGGCGAGTGTTGTAGTTTTAGGGCAGTGTATAATTGCATGGATTGTGGCGTATGCGGCATATTTAATAATGCAGCTTTTCTAAACGGATTCATAGTTATGTAAACTAATAATATATAAAGGAGAATTTATATGCACGAGATGGACAAAAAGAGAAACAGATTAAGACAGGAGGCAATTATTAAGTCTTTGGCACTTAGAAATATTGAAGGATTTTTTGCCGAAACTAAAGAAGAAGCGTTAAAAATAGCGCTTGACATTATTCCGAAGGGCTCAACTGTAAGTAATGGTGGTGCATTCAGTGCAAGAGAGATTGGGTTAATAGATGCAATTAAGGAAGGCGATTACAATTATCTTGACAGAGATGGTGCCAAGGATCCTGAACTTAAAAAGCAGCTTGAGACCGATACATTTGGAAAATGTGATTACTTCATTTCGGGAGTTAACGGAATGAGTGAAAACGGAGTTATCGTCAATATTGATGGCAATGCTAATCGTGTTGCGGCCATCGCATACGGACCAAAGCATGTTTTGTTTATTGTCGGAATGAATAAGATTGTTCATTCAGAAGAAGATGCATATAACAGGGCTAAATATATTGCTGCACCAATTAATGCACAGAGATTTGGACTTTCTACACCTTGCGGAATTAACGGAAAGTGTGGTGAGTGTTTAATGGAACAGTGTATTTGCTGTCAGATTCTTGTTACACGTTATTCAAAGCATAAAGACAGAATAAAGGTCATTTTAGTAAACGAAGATCTTGGCTTTTAATAAAAAATATACCGGGATAATAAGTCTTGTGTATGATACAATATAAAATGTTTTATGTACGCACGCATAAAACAGACTTTTAATGCGAGGGAAGACCGTATGGAAAAAGTTACAGAGATTTTTGGATCGATGGTGTTTAACGATTCGGTTATGGAGGCATTGCTTCCAAAGCAGACTTATAAGGCACTTCAATCGACCATAAAGCAGGGAAAGCGTCTTGACGCCGAACTTGCAAGCGTTGTTGCCAACGCAATGAAGGACTGGGCAATCGAGAAGGGTGCAACGCACTACACCCATTGGTTCCAGCCTATGACAGGAGTTACAGCCGAGAAGCATGACAGCTTCATTACACCTAAGGATGGTGGAAAGATTATCATGGAGTTCTCGGGGAAAGAGCTGATGCAGGGTGAGTCAGATGCATCTTCATTTCCATCAGGTGGACTGCGTGCCACATTTGAAGCAAGAGGCTACACGGCCTGGGATGCTACAAGCTATGCATTTATTAAGGAAAAAGTTCTTTATATTCCTACAGTTTTCTGTTCATATGGCGGAGAGGCACTTGACCAGAAGACAGCTCTTTTAAGATCAATGGAAGTGATTTCAAAGCAGGCTGTAAGAATTCTTAGACTGTTTGGCAATGAAACAGTACAGGCAGTTAGGACTACAGTCGGTGCTGAACAGGAGTATTTTCTTGTCGACAGGGAACTTTGGAATCAGCGAAAGGATTTGATTTACACAGGACGTACGCTTTTTGGCTGCAGAGCACCAAAGGGTCAGGAGCTTGATGACCATTATTTCGGTTCAATTAAGCAGAGAGTCCAGAAGTTCATGACTGAACTTAATGAGGAATTATGGAAGCTTGGTGTTTTAGCAAAAACAGAGCATAATGAGGCTGCACCGGCACAGCATGAGCTTGCACCGATTTTCTCATCGACAAATATTGCATCAGACCATAATCAGCTTACAATGGAGCTTATGCAGAAAATCGCAAAGCGTCATGGAATGATTTGTCTTTTGCATGAAAAGCCTTTTGCGGGAGTTAACGGTTCGGGTAAGCACAATAACTGGTCGCTCTCTACCGATACAGGTATCAATTTGCTGGATCCGGGTGATACACCGTACGAGAACGCGCAGTTTTTACTTTTTCTTGCAGCAGTAGTCAAGGCGGTAGATGACTATCAGGATTTAATCAGAATTTCGGTTGCATCGGCAGGAAATGATCACAGACTTGGTGCTAACGAAGCACCGCCTGCAATTATGTCAATTTTCCTTGGAACAGATCTTGAAAATGTAATTGATGCAGTAATTGAAGATAAAAGCTTTGATGGCTCACAAAAAGAGATGTTAAGGCTTGGAGTTCATACACTTCCGAAGCTTCCTAAGGATACTACGGATAGAAACAGAACTTCACCGATGGCATTTACGGGAAATAAGTTCGAGCTCCGTTCACTTGGTTCGGCTGATTCGATTTCATGCTGCAATACAGTACTTAACACAGCAGTTGCTGATTCGCTTATGCAGTTTGCCGATCTGTTAGAAAAGGCAGATGACTTTGAGGCTCAATTGCATGATCTTGTAAAGCAGACATTTATTGATCATAAGCGTATAATTTTTAACGGTGACGGATACGATGAAGCATGGGTTAAGGAGGCAAAGGAAAGAGGTCTTATGAATCTTAAGACTACACCTGATGCAATAGCTCATCTGCTTGATGAAAAGAATGTTAAGCTTTTTGAAAAGCATAATGTATACAACCGTGCCGAGCTTGAATCAAGACATGAAGTAAGACTTGATACATATTCAAAGATTATCCATATTGAAGCTCTTACGATGCTTGATATGGCAAACAAAGACATTTTGCCTGCAATGAGCAGATTTACCGGCAAGCTTGCAGATACAATAGCTAAGAAAAAGGCAGTCGGTCTTAACTGTGAATATGAAATGAAGACTTCTGAAAAGATTTCTAAAGAGCTTGATTTAATGTACAATGCAGTAGTTAAGCTTGAAGAGGATGAAAAGAAGTGGAACTCTATTTCTGATTTGGTTAAGCTTGGTGATTTTTGCAGGGATGTAATTATTCCTGACATGAATGAAATAAGGCTTCACTCTGATAATATGGAGATGGTTGCTGAACAAAAGGAGTGGCCATATCCTTCATACGGAAAGTTGCTTTTCGGGGTGAGATAGGTTAAAATACGTACGACGAACACTTCGTGTTCGTCTAGCTCTTAAAATTGATTGTCAGTAAGCTGACAATCAATTTTAAGAGATATGCTGACATGGCACAGTCGGTAGCGCACCTCATTGGTAGTGAGGAGGTCACGAGTTCGATTCTCGTTGTCAGCATTAAGAGAGCCTTAGTTTTAAGGCTTTTTTAATTTGAAATACATATTATAAATTGGTGAGAAATAGTAATTATGATTAAAAATGTTTTATTTGACTTAGATGGTACACTCCTTCCAATGGATATGGATGAATTTACGAATGGCTATTTTGCATTCCTTGTAAAAAAGGCAATGGAGCATTCCGACAAGTATACAAAGGACGAGTTGATTAAGAATGTCTGGGGCGGTGTTAAGGCCATGGTTTTAAATAAAGGCGAAATGACGAATGAGCAGGCGTTCTGGAAGTATTTCACAAGTGTTTATGGTGAAGAGTCGCTTAAGGATAAGGCTATATTTGATGATTTTTATGCGAATGAATTTGAGCAGGCGAAGCAGTTTTGCGGTAAGAATGAGGACGCAAGAAAAGTCGTTGATTCAATAAAGGAAGCAGGATTCAGAGTCGTTCTTGCAACAAATCCTGTATTCCCTGAAGTTGCTACGAGGAAGAGAGCAATTTGGGCGGGATTTAATGTTGACGAATTCGAGGCGTTTACAACATATGAAAATTCGCATTTTTGCAAGCCAAATCCTGAATATTATAAGGAGCTTCTATCGAAGCTTGATATGAAGGCTTCGGAATGTCTTATGGTCGGAAATGATGTTGATGAGGACATGGAGGCAGGCATTAAGGCAGGAATGCAGACGTTTCTTATTACTGATTGTCTTATTAATAAAAGACAAGTTGACATAAATAAGTATCCGCATGGATCATTTAATGACTTATGGGATTATATTACAACGATTCTAAAGTAGTATAGAGTGGAGCTTAGTTTACATAATGAAGTACGATGCGTATATTTTTGATATGGACGGAACTATATTGAATACAATAGAGGATTTGACAGATTCGACGAATTACACGATGGAAAAGATGGGATATCCGCTTCATACGATAGAAGAGGTTAAGTGGTTTGTCGGAAACGGAATTATTAATTTAATAAAAAGGGCTGTTCCTGAAGGAACAAGTGATGAAGATATAAAAAAGACTTATGATATTTTCATGGAATATTACAAGGTACACTGCAATGATAAAACGGGCCCATATGACGGAATTACCGCGCTTTTAACGGAGCTTAAAAAGTCATCAAAAAAGCTTGCGGTAGTGTCGAACAAGGCTGATGTGCCGGTAAAAAAGCTTGCAGAGGATATTTTTCCGGGATTATTTGACATAGCAATCGGAGAGAGGGAAGGCGTTAATAAAAAGCCTGAAAAGGATATGGTTGAAATAGCGCTAAATTACCTTAAGTGTGATAAGAAAAATGCGGTTTATATCGGAGATACGGACGTTGACTTTTTAACCGCTAAGAATTCAGGGCTTGACTGCATTCTTGTTTCATGGGGATTTCGGGGCGCGGATTTTATTAAGAAATATGATGCCAACTATTTTGTAGACAGACCGGAAGAGATACTTGATATTTAAGGTTATATGTAAAAATAGTTAATTGTATCGGACAATATATTCTTGAAATTTATGAATATAGTATATGTGTGTAGATACATGAAATTTAGCAAGATAATTTGAATCTCGGTTGCTTTTTTTCAATTCATATGATATAAAATAGAGAAACTCTTTGCACTGCATATATAAACTACAGTACAAACTGAGCAGGCCGGGTATTATACCTGTGAAGCCGGGTCGACTAAGCGACAGTAGATGACATCTACGGGACAGTAAGTATTTACTGGAAACGTGGGTGTTTTTTCATTTCAGGGTTATTCACTCATAATTCCAAATTTTAGTAAAGAGAATAGTTATTGTTGTAATTATGGAGGACAATTATGAATGGAAACATGGAAAAAATTGCGATGAAAGTGTCGATAATAAGCATCATTGCAAATGTAGTGCTGGCTGCATTTAAGCTTGTAGCCGGAATTTTGGCACATTCTTCTGCAATGCTAAGTGATGCAATACATTCGGCATCAGATGTGTTTAGTACATTTGTTGTTATGATTGGAATTAAAATCGCAAGTAAGGAGCCGGATGAAGAGCATCCTTACGGGCATGAACGAATGGAGTGTGTTGCTGCAATAATTCTTGCAACAATACTATGTATTACAGGTCTTGGAATAGGCAAGAACGCGCTTGAATTTATTACAGGTAATTCAAGCGAAGTGTCGGTTCCCGGCATGCTTGCATTAATTGCTGCTATCGTGTCTATTATTGTTAAGGAGGCAATGTTTTGGTATACAAGACATTATGCTAAAATGATCGATTCAGGTGCACTGATGGCCGATGCGTGGCATCATAGGTCAGATGCACTTTCGTCAATAGGTGCATTTATCGGTATTATTTTTGCAAGAATGGGCTATGTAATGATGGATTCAATCGCCTGCCTTGTAATATGCGTATTTATTGTGAAAGCTGCGTATGACATATTTAAGGATGCGATTGATAAGATGGTTGACAAGTCATGCAGCTTAGAAGTTGAAGCGGAAATCAGAACTATTGTTATGTCTGTGGATGGTGTTAAGGGAATTGATAGCTTAAGCACGCGCCTTTTTGGCAACAAAATGTATGTTGATATAGAGATTAGGGCTGATGGTGAGAAGACTCTTAACGAAACACATGAAATTGCTGAGGCAGTCCATGACAGCATTGAAGCACAGTTTGAAAAGGTTAAGCACATAATGGTGCATGTAAATCCGGATTAAATGATAATTAACAATTAAATTGCAGTTCATGGTGTCCGATTTATTGGACACCTTATGTAGTATAAAGATACCATGGAAGGAATTCCATGGTATTTTTTATAGCATTATTAAGATTGGAGGGCACATTATGATAATTGCAGTTGATTTTGATGGCACATTATGTGAAGAGTGTTGGCCGGAAATCGGAAAGCCTAATCTAAAGCTTATTGGAGAGTTGATTTACAGAAGAAGTCTAGGCGACAGGCTTATATTGTGGACGTGCAGGTCAGGCATACAGCTTACTCAGGCGGTTTTTTTCTGCAAGAGCTATGGGCTTGAATTTGATGCTGTTAACGAAAATCTTCCTGATATTATCGAGAAATACGGTAATGATTCGCGTAAGATTTCTGCAGATATTTACATTGACGATCGCTCTGAAAAGCCTTGGGTGACGCTGCTTGAGAAAGCGGTTTGAAGTCTATTTAGACATATTGTGTTTTTTTTAGTATAATCAAATGTGCTGAATTATATAAAAGGACATAATAAAATGGATTTACTTGAATTAAGAGATAAAATTGATGAGATTGACAGTGAGATAGTAAGACTTTACGAAGAACGAATGGAAGTCTGTAAAAAAGTTGCCGAATATAAGATTGAAAACGGCAAGCAGGTTTTTGATAAGGAGCGTGAGAAGCAAAAGATCAGCAAAGTCAAATCGCTTACTCATAATGACTTTAATGCGCATGGAATTGAAGAACTTTTTGAGCAGATTATGGCAATGAGTAGAAAGCTTCAGTACAGCTTATTAGACGACTACGGTGCTAATGGAAAGCTACCGTTTATTGAAGTCGATAGTTTTGACACTAAGAAAGCAAGAGTTGTATTCCAGGGTGCGGATGGAGCATATTCGCAGGCTGCAATGATTGAATATTTTGGCGAGAACGTTAATAGCTTTCATGTAGATACATTCAGGGATGCGATGCTTGCAATTGATGAAGGAAGTGCTGATTTTGCGGTGCTGCCTATTGAGAATTCTACTGCGGGTGCAGTCAATGAGATATATGATTTACTTGATGAATTTGAGAATTATATAGTTGGGGAGCAGATAATTAGAATTGAGCATTGCCTTATGGCAATTCCCGGTACGACGCTTGATGATATTAAAACCGTGTATTCCCATCCGCAGTCACTTATGCAATCATCAAGATTTCTTAAGGACATGCCATGGCAACAGGTTAGTATGCAGAATAATGCCTTTGCAGCTAAGAAAGTATTAGATGATAATGATAAAACGCAGGCTGCGATTGCATCTGAATATGCTGCAAAGCTTTATGGACTTGAAATACTTAAAAAGGGTGTTAATCATTCAAATACAAATTCAACAAGATTCATTATTGTATCTAACCAGAAGGTATTCCTTAAGGATGCTAATAAGATAAGTATTAGTGTACAAGTGGCTCATGAGAGTGGTTCATTATACAGAACACTTTCACACTTTATATATAATAATCTTAATATGAACAGAATTGAATCAAGACCTTTAGAGGGAAGAAACTGGGAGTACAGGTTCTTCATAGATTTCGATGGAAATCTTTCTGATTCTGCGGTAAAGAACTGCTTAAGAGGGCTTAGACACGAGGTTGCCAATATGAAAATACTTGGCAATTATGTCTGTGCGAAATAATAAAAATTTTTTCTTAAAATTTGAAAATCATATTGCAAAAGAAAAAGATGTGTGGTAAATAATAGATTACCACATATTTTTTTGGTCAAAAGACCTTCATTTCAGCGATTACATATCGCAATAATCTATGAGTTTAATACTCAGGTTATATAGTATCCTTAAGATTTGTAGTCTCAGAACTTTATTTTCTGAAATTACTATCGATTCCGGATTTTTTCCAAGATTTAATTTTACGTAAGCTACGAAAGGAATATTCTATATCATTATGGAGAATTGAATATAATGACAGAACTTCTAGTAATTGAGAAAGAAGTGGATATTGGGCGACTTAGCCCATGCAATATTGTTTTTAGCGATATTAAAGAGTTGTCAGCCTGTCATATTAAGATAATTAAGACAAATGAAAATGCCATCCTGCATATGTTTGGGAAGAATGGAGGATATATAAACGGCAGATTCTTTGGTCAGGGAGAAAAAACAGTATTAAAATACTCGGATGAGATATCGCTGTTTTCAATCAAAGTACTATGGCTTGATAATGTAATAGCAGTAAATTTTGAAAATAATATCCATTACAGTAAGAACAATATTTTAACATATAAAAAGCCTTATGAGGAAATATCATTTAATAGAATCACATTATCAGATAATTTCAATACATCGTTAACAAAACATTTCTTTAAAAAGGCTCCCAGAACATTTTATCCGGTAAATGATGAAGCTATTGAGCTAGACTTACCACCCGAAAAGCATATCGAAGATAAACAATCATTGTTTATGACAATAGGTCCGGCTTTCACGATGGCTTTGCCAATGGCCGCGGGAATGATTGTATCCAAAATGGCTTTAAAGTCATCCGCAACATCATCAGCTTTTATTTACACGGGACTGATAACTGCATTTTGTTCGGCATTTCTAGGTGTGTTCTGGGGCCTGTCTAACATAAAAAACAAAAAGATGCAGCTGTTAATTAACGAGCAGAAAAGAAAGGCAATATACAGCAAATATGTTAGAGAATCAGAATTAAAGATAAAAGAGCAATATAACAAGAAAGCAAGTAATTTAAGACTTACATACCCGGATGTATCTGAGTATGTACCGGATGGAATCAACAGATTTTTGTTATGGAACAGAAGCATTAGTGATGATGATTTTTTAAGAATAAGAATAGGTTTAGGCAATGTTCCGTGTAACATAAATATCAAAATTCCAAAGGAGAGATTTTCGTTAATAGAGGATGAACTGAAAAATCTTCCAAAGATGCTTAAAAGTAAGTATTCAATTCTTACCGATGTGCCTGAAACACTTGATCTTATGGAAGAAAAATATGTGGGAATGGTATGTGACTCTATAAGAACGATAGAAGAAACATTCTTAAGCATTATTACAATAATTGCTGTAGCACTTTCTCCTTTGGAAGTAAAAATCGAGTGCTGCTTTATGCATGAAACAATCAGAAAGGAGGTATTGAGAGCGATAAGGTTTTTACCTCATCTTGTGAATAATAATAAAAGATCAGAAAATGAATACCTGATAGTATTTACTGATGATTACGAGGCTATTAAGCATAGTTCCGATGAAAAGACATTTTATTTTATCGCTTCTAAAAGGTTCGAAGACTTACCTTCGGTATGCAAATTTATTATTCAGAGAGAGAGCTTTTTCAGCGGATATATGAAGCTTAGTAAAAACTGTTCAATACGAAGAGATCTGCATTTTGATACTGTCAGCATTGAGGAGGCTGAAAAGATCGCAAGGCTATTACAGGGGGTTAAGATTAAAAACAAAACAGAAGAATTTGTACTTCCTGACAAAATTTCTTACTTTGAATTATTTGAGAAGAAGCCTGATGAAACAGAGATTAAAAGACGATGGGAAGAAAATGATATAAGAAATGAAATATTGTGTCCTGTCGGAGTATCAAAAGATGGAAATGAAATGATACTTGATCTTCACGAAAAGGGAATGGGGCCTCATGGGCTTATAGCCGGTATGACAGGATCGGGTAAGAGCGAAATATTACAAACAATAATTCTGTCTCTTGCGATAAACTATTCACCTGAAGACGTTGGCTTTTTCCTTATTGATTATAAGGGTGGTGGAATGTCAAAGCTTTTTGAAAGTTTGCCGCATGTACTTGGAAGTATATCAAATCTTTCGGGAAGAATGATTATAAGAGCAATGGCGTCTGTCAAATCGGAAAATGAGAGAAGACAGAAACTGTTTATTAAAACAGGTGTAAACAATATCAACCAGTATAAAAGCATTTCTTTAACAAATGATGAAATCGAACCTTTGCCGCATATTTTTATTATTATCGATGAATTCGCAGAACTTAAAAAAGAAGAACCCGAGTTTATGAAGGACTTGATTTCCGTCGCAAGAGTAGGACGAAGCTTAGGCGTACATCTTATTCTGGCAACGCAGAAGCCTACAGGTGTTGTTGATGACAATGTACTAAGCAATTCAAGATTCAGAATATGCCTACGACTGCAGGATCGAATGGACTCAATGGAGATGCTAAGACGTCCTGATGCAGCGGATATAACTAATTCCGGAAGGGCAATATTACAGGTCGGAAATGACGAGATATTCACAATGTTCCAGGGTGCGTACACTATGGATAAATCGGATGTCAAAGAAAAGAAAAAATCGTTCAAATTATTTGACATAGGCGGAAGGGAAATAGAAAAATTTGCACGTTATGAAGAAGAAATAAAGGATGGTGAGCCACAGCTTAACAGGGCGCTTTTTTGCATAAATGAATTATATAAAGAGTCTAAATTAAGGGAGATAAGACCATTATGGTTAAGTCCGCTTAAGGAAGAAATTATGCAAAAGACTGAGGATGCAGGAAGGTTTAATGTCCCGATTGGAATTTATGATAATCCAAGAAGACAGAGTCAGGGTGAAGTTATTTTAAATATTAAGGAGGCAGGAAATATCCTTGTTCTTGGCAACATGCAAAGTGGTAAGAGTAATTTGCTATCAGTCCTGATTGGTTCGTTGATTATTAATGCGAGTGAAGATGATTATATTTTTTATATTATCGATTATTCGTCCGGGGCACTAAGAGCGTTTAAGGAAAGTCATATGTGCAATGGCTATATTTGCGAGGAAAATGAGGAGGATATCGAGAAGTTATTTGTTCTGATAGAAGAAATAATGGATGAAAGGAGGATGTTGATAAAGAATAGCACAAGTTGTCTTAAATTAGGCGAAAGATGCATTTCAGACAGCGATTATCATGCACCTGTAATATTGGTAATTGATGGTATGCAGACATTCAGGGAGCATAGCTGTTCAAAGTATGATAAGGAGCTTGAAACACTTTTAAGGATGTCGGAAGGACTTTCTATATATGTTTTTGCATCCGCTAATAATCTTTCAACGCATGAAATATCAAGGAGAATGTTCGAGTGCTTTAAAACGTGTATTCCGCTATGCCTTAAGGATAAGTATGAATACAAGGATGCATTAAGACTTCAAGGTGGAGATTTTCAAATGCCGGAGAGTGTATGCGGACGAGGACTTACTCAGATTAATACGGATATTTGTGAATTTCAGGTCTATAAAGCATACGACATTAATGAAAAACTTAAAATTCGTTCAGAGGCTTTAGGTGAGAGCACAAAGAAGAGAAAGAGGCGGCCGATTCCTGTAATTCCTAAAAATTTAAATCTAAGTTCATTTATTCAAGAACTTAAGTTAAGAGATGAACAGATAAAGGGCATTCCTGTAGGATTCTTTTTAAGAAGTGGAAAAGTTTTTTATCTGCCTTATGAAGATGAATTTACGGTGCTGATTTCAGGCAGAAAGGGGAGTGGAAAATCCAATTTGATTGAAGTGATAAGGTATATGTCTCATTACATGAATATACCTGTTGAAGAAAATGATATGGATATTTGTGATATACATGAGTGTTCTTTAAAAATAGAATATGTGGGTTATAAAAATGGAATGAAGGTTTATGTATATGACGAAAAACTCCCCTTTGAAACACAGAAGAAAATAAAGGAAAAAGCAGGTGAAGATGCATATTTGATACATCTTGGCGGGGCACTCGACAGACAGAATGTTGCCGATTTTTCTTATATTCCTTATTCAAAACAGGTTGAGATACATGAGAGCGGATTCGCAGTAGTGAGAAAGACTGTTAAAGGCTTTGATTACGGAGAGGTTGTGATTCCTAAGATGATTTAGATTGTGTCGGAATAATCAGATAATATTTTAAGCCGGGGAGAAAATAAGTGATTTATGTTGATGTGAATGTATTTAAAAATGATAAAACGTTTGATTTAAAGTTTGATGAAACGATGAGTGTATCTCAAATGTTAACGGAGCTTAAAGCATATATTGAATTAAATTTGGAGAATACGTATGTATTTTCCAAAAACCTGAAAAGGGAGCTTTCACAGATGAAAACATTTGAAGAGCAGGGTGTTTTGGGAGGAGATACCCTAATCATCGTCTGAAACCAAACGAAAAATAAGCATGAAAGGAGGGACCTTAATTTGTGGTGATAATGCTTGATTATGAACGAATCAATAAAATGATGCGTGAAATGATGCTTGCGACAAAAGAAGTGAAAAACGAGATAGAGAATATGGAAGAAACTATAGAAGATCTGGGCATTTTCTGGGCATCTAACGCAAGCAACGAATATGCCATGAGAGTAAATACCGATCTGTATACAGCAAAAGCAATGCTTATTGGTATAACGGCAGGCATCAAAACACTTGCCGAGTCAGTCGTAAGATTTGACGCGGCGGAACGGGGTATAAGAGAAATGATAGAGGGCATGTAACCGATTTTTATTTTGAAAGGAAAAGGTATGGGTATGAGAACAAAGAGCGAAATAGAAATGAATTTTTCCCGCGCATTAGCTCAGGCGGAGGAACTTGAAACACTGTCTAAGGAATTAAATGAAATGGCAACGGAGCATATAAGAGGCGCAATAAGACTGTTAATGCTTAATTGGAAGGGCGATAATGCTGAGCTTTATTGTGAAAAGGGCGAAAAGCTGACACATGAAATGCTTGATACAGCAGATGATCTGATTAAGGTTGCAAAGAGCATTGCGACAACAGCAGACATAGTATACACTGCTGAAACTGCGGCAATTGGAATGGGATTTTAGTTTTATACAGGAGGACATTATGTCATTTATACAGGTAACGTCATCAGAGCTTAGAAACAGGGCGTCTGAATTGCAGGGACTCAATTCGAAATTTCAAAACGAAATTGAGAATCTGACGAGCTGTCAGAATAATTTGAATACGATGTGGGAAGGCGAGGCTAAGGAAGCGTTCAACAGTGCATTTATTAAGGATAAGTCCACTATGGATGCATTTAAGAGTGCAATTGATCAGTATGTACAGGCGCTTCTTGTAATAGCAGCAAGATATGAAGAAGCGGAAAAAAAGAACGTAAGTGTTGCGGCAACAAGAAGTTATTAATATTTAGTAAAGGAGCAAATTATGGCAGCAGGAATACTAAAAGTTACGCCTGAAAAATTAAGTCAGGCAGCATCTGAATTTTCAAACAGCGGAAAAAACATTAATGCTATGACAATAGAGATGATGAGCATTGTTGACAGCTTAAAGTCAATATGGCAAGGAAATGCGGCATCTGATTTTACAGGACGATTTAACGGATTAAGAGATGATATTGAAAGAATTAATCGTATTATTGAAGAGCATGTTAACGATCTTAATCAGATGGCTATCGAATACCAGAACGCAGAAGAACAAAGCGTTGAGGAAAGTGCAAAGTTAGTTAGTGATATAGCAGTGTAAGGTGGAAAGATGTCATATAAAACATTAATTATTATTGATAATACAAGTGAACTTACAACACTTAACCGTGAAATAATTAAAGAGACAATTAAATGTTTTATTAGAGATAACGACAGAGAAGATAAAGTTGCTATTGCCGTAACAGGTGAAAAGGCTGAGTATTTGACGGATTATGAAGATTCGCTAAATACTCAGCTTAAGGCTGTTGATAATATTGAATTTAAGGATGTAAATGCTTCCGGTGCAGACGTAATAATGGAAGTTATTTTATCGTGGAAGGAAAGTGATGTCGCGTATAGAGACATTCTATATGTAAGCTGTACCGATGTATCGCTTGGAAGCGACTATTCTAAGGAAGAACTTTTCTTTGAGATTAGCGACAGACAGTATCCTATTTATTCATTGGCCTGTGCGCAGAATGAAAATACTGCGTTTATTAAAGGGATTGGCTCTCTGTCAAGAATCAGTGGAGGAACGAGTGTGAGCACAGAGGATGCAAAATCTGACGCAGAGGTAGAAAAGCAGCTTTCGGAAATGCTTCATAAAGCAATTAATGAAAAAAGAAAATATGAACAGGAGGAACTTGAGAAGGAAAAAGAAGAAGAGACTAATGAAGCAGAAGAGGATGAAGATGAAGAGATTTATGAGGCAGCTAAAGAAGATGAAGAGACAGAGACTTATGAAGTTGATGAAGAAGTGTATTCTGAAGAGGCCAATGAACAACCTGATGAAGAAACAGCTGTAATTTATGATATGTCAGAAGAGCTTAACAATACCGGTGAAGTAAATATGATAATACTTCCCGTGATAGTTATTGCTTTTGTTATGATTGTTTTTGCAGTGAGTATTTATCTTAGCAGGAAGAAGAAGGAAAGAGACGAGGAGAACAGCTTTAATGAAATTAAAGGAAAGATAAAGAGTGAGAAAAAGAGAGAACCATTTGAATCTGTATTTGAAACAGAGACAGTAGTACTTAGTCAAAATGACAACGATGATGATTCAGATACCGGAACAAGACTGTTATTCCAGACAAAAGAGGGAATAGATATTACGCTTGAAGACAGGGCTGATCCTACAAAGTATTTCAGAGCATGCGTAAGGGACGCAATATGCATAGGAAGAAGCGATAAGCTTTGTGATATCCCGATTACTTATGATGACTCTGTATCTTCAAGGCATTGCGAAATATATCAGAGAGATTCTGTGCTTTACTGTAGGGATTTGGGTTCTTCAAACGGTACGATGATCAATCAACAGAAGGTATATCAGGAAGTGAGGATTGAAAGCGGTGATATTTTGCGAATCGGAAGATTAAGCTTCTTTGTTCAGGTAGTAGGTGACAACTATGGCAGATAATTATTTAAGTGAAAGTCAGCTGTTGCTCCTTGCCAATTACGAATACTTCCACTGCTCAACGAATAACGGGACAATCAAGGAAAATATTGATGCTCTTAAGTCAGAAGACGGAAGCTTTGATATGGATAAAGTAGTTTCGCAAGGGGCAACAGGAGATATAATTTCTGAGGAAGATGCAGTTGATATTCTAAACCGGTTAGAAAATGACAGTGAATTAAGCAATTTAAGAATGGCAAGGAATATTAACAAAGGCGGCATACGTGCAACACTTTATACCGATTCTAAAAATGAAAACCCGACACTTGTATTCAGAGGAACAGGCGGAACTTATAAAGCATGGAAAGATAATGTGTTGGGAGAATACGAAACAGATACAAGGCTTCAGACTCTGGCAGCAGATTTTGTAAAATATGAGTGTGCGGAATATAGCGGAATTACTGTTACAGGACATTCAAAGGGAGGAAATTTGTCACAATATGTAACGGTAGTATGCGCTGAGCAGATTGACAGGTGTATTTCTTATGATGGGCAGGGATTTGGAGACAACTTTCTTAAGGAACATAAGGAGGAAATTAAAGTCGCAAAAGATAAGATTACTTCGATAAGCGGATTTAATGATTTTGTAAATATTCTTCTTACACCAATAGCGGGCAGCATATTATATGTTAAAAATCAGGAAGGTCTCAGTGTTGATATGCATTCGTGCTACACAATGCTTAGCAACGGAAGTTTTGATGAAAACGGTGATTTTAACAGAGCATTTGGAGTTTTGCCACAGCTTCCGGCTATGACTATGGCTAAATGGGCATCAGATGGAATAGTAAAGGCAATTGAACTTTTGCCCGGTGATGGAAATGAAAAGGCGTCAAACCTTATGGCAGCTTATGTTGCTTCGATTTTCAGCGCCGATCAGACTGATGAATTTGAGAGTAAGCAGATTGACAAGGCAATAAATGATTTTAAGAAATACTATGGAGGACTGATAAGCTTATGCAATAATGAACAGGAGCCGATAAAATGCCTGTGCAGCTACAATAGAATATATATCGAAAAAGCAAAAGCAGTATATAAGATACTTGACAAACAGTTATATAAACTCAAAAAATATCCTGAATATGTAGAAGATTTTCTTGTAAAGCTTGATTTAAGGATTCTTGGGAGAAGCTATGTTGAAAATTCGCTTAAAATAATAATTAGTAAGCTTGATAAAAATATTGCTTTTCTTGAGAGACTTAAGAATACTCTTCTTAATATTATTTCAAAATATGAAAGTGCGGATATGATAACATGAATTACAAAACTTCATATGGAATAGAATGGGAAGCAAGAAATTTAAGTACCATGTCATCCCAAACTTTGTCGATTGATTTATCGGTAGTAAATATATTTAATGATACAGAGGATGTGCATGTTAATTCGGAATCCGAAAATTTAACAATAAGTGAAAGTCCGTCGATATCGGAACGTTTGATTGTCGTATCGGATAACGCGAGCAATTTGTCGACATTTTCTAAAGCCAGATAAAAGGAAAATTTGAAATATGAAGGTGTCTTTTTGCCCTTAATTGTTGACAAAATGAAAGGCTTAAGTTGAATAAAGCGGGAGAGCTTTTCACTGAAAATGCGGTTATCATTTAAAGCCTCGTCCCTCATTTCTGAAATTTCTTCATCAGAATAGAAGCCTTCGTTAATATGTCCGTCAATAACGAAAGTATTTCCTGTTTTAATAATAGCTTCGGAAATAAGAAAACTGTCAAAAGCATTTTCTATAAGAAGCTTATTCATGAATAGTTTTACGTTTGTGATTTTTGAAAGTCTCATTGTTGTTTGGCAAATTATTGGATCATAAACGAAACAGGCAAAAGAAAAAAGGTTACAACCAGGAATAATGCCTGAAATGCAATAATTACGGGTATTCCTATATAAAACAGCGGTTTTAATGTTTTATGGCGAAAAACTTTCATGCCAAGATAACAGCCTATTGCACCGCCAAGCAGAGCAATAGTCAATAGTGTTACTTCGGGAATTCGCCATTTTGACCTGACCGCTCTTTTTTTATCAATGAAAAATGCTATAAATCCTCCCAGATTAACTGAGAGGATGTACAGCAATAATATGTTAATAACAGTCATTATTTATTCTTATTAACCTCAGCCATTTTCATAGCACGAACCTTTGTTGAAAGACCAAAGAGGTTGATGAAGCCTGATGCATCATGGTGATCATATAAGTCACCTGTTGTGAAAGAAGCAATGTCTTCGTTGTAAAGTGAATATGGTGACTTAGTACCTGCTTTAATGATGTTACCCTTATAGAGTTTGAACTTAACTTCACCTGTAACATACTTCTGTGTTGACTCGATGAATGCCTGTACTGCCTCACGAAGAGGAGAGAACCACTTGCCTTCGTATACAATCTGTGCAAGTCTGTTGCCCATATCCTTCTTAAGCTGATATGTGTCACGGTCAAGTATTAACTCTTCAAGCTGCTGGTGTGCTTCATAAAGAATTGTTCCGCCAGGAGTTTCATAAACGCCACGGCTCTTCATTCCTACAACACGGTTTTCAACTATGTCGACGATACCGATTCCGTGCTTTCCGCCGAGCTTATTAAGCTCACGTATAATATCTGAAACTTTCATTTCCTTGCCGTTGATTGACTTCGGAATGCCTCCTTCGAATGTCATTGTAACGTATTCGCCTTCATCAGGAGCCTTCTCAGGTGAGACACCAAGAACAAGGAGATGGTCGTAGTTAGGCTCGTTAGCCGGATCTTCAAGCTCGAGACCTTCGTGTGAAATATGCCATAAATTACGGTCACGGCTGTATGAATTATCGTGAGAGAATGGAAGGTTAATTCCATGCTGCTTACAGTATTCTATTTCTGACTCACGTGAATCCATTGTCCACTTGTCATCACGCCATGCAGCAATAATTTTAAGCTCAGGGGCTAAAGCCTTAATACCAAGTTCGAAACGGATCTGATCATTACCTTTACCTGTAGCACCGTGACAGATTGCTACGGCACCTTCTTTCTTTGCAATCTCAACAAGACGCTTAGCGATAACAGGACGAGCCATTGATGTACCAAGAAGATATTTGTTCTCATAAACTGCACAGGCCTGTACACAAGGAACAACGTATTCATCACAGAATTCATCTGTAACATCTTCAATATATAACTTTTCAGCACCTGATGCTTTTGCTCTTTCCTCAAGTCCGTCAAGCTCTGATTCCTGACCACAGTCAACGCAAACGCAGATTACTTCGTAATCGTAGTTTTCCTTAAGCCATGGGATGATAGCAGTAGTGTCAAGCCCGCCTGAGTATGCAAGTATTACTTTTTCTTTAGCCATTTTGTTGCCTCCGTAATTTGATATATTTTGTCTTCGCTTACGTGAAATAGCGAATAAGATTTATCTTCCGTACTGTAATATAATACACCCTCATAAGAAATGCAAGTGCTTTATGCAGAATATTTTTATTTTATGCATAAAATATTGCATAAAATACACAAATTATGCATATTTTTATGAAAATATTCAAATTTGCTATTGTTTTTAGAATAAATGTGGGGTATTATTAGTTGAGGTTAAAATAGGTGCATTATTATAAAAGCAGAAATAAAATGGTACGGTTCAAGAAGCTATATAGATAAGAAGTATGCCGATGTGTACTGCAATATGTTTAAGCTTGTTGATGATATTTGTAAAGATGACAACCTTGAGAAGCTTGCAGATGAGGTTGATGTGATTTTCACTGCCACTCCACAGGGTTTTTTAGCTTCTGTACTTACTGAGGATATATTAAGCAAGACTAAAGTCATTGACTTAAGTGCGGATTATAGAATAAAGGATGTTTCCGTATACGAAAAGTGGTATGGAATTGAACATAAGTCTCCACAGTTTATTGATGAAGCGGTATACGGGCTTTGCGAAATTAACAGAGATAAAATTAAGAATAAAAGACTTGTTGCAAATCCCGGATGCTACACTACATGTTCAATTCTTTCAATGTACCCTTTAGTTAAGGAAGGAATAATTGATAAGGATTCAATAATCATAGATGCAAAATCAGGAGTTTCGGGTGCCGGAAGAGGAGCTAAGGTAAATAATCTTTTCTGTGAAGTAAATGAAAATATGAAGGCGTACGGCGTGCTTACACACAGACATACACCTGAAATAGAAGAACAACTCTCATATGCATTAGGTTCTGATAAGGTTGATGATGTAAAAATAATATTCACACCTCACCTTGCTCCAATGAACAGGGGAATACTTGTAACAGGATATGCAAATCTTAAAAGACCGGTTGATTACGATACTGTTAGGG
The DNA here is from genome assembly GCA_004552595.1 of Lachnospiraceae bacterium. Classification (GTDB taxonomy): domain Bacteria; phylum Bacillota; class Clostridia; order Lachnospirales; family Lachnospiraceae; genus UBA2868. The sequence goes on from SFNX01000025.1 coordinate 21,956, forward strand.
CTATATATGAAAAGTATTATAAAGATGAAAAGTTTGTAAGAATTCTAAATAAGGATGTTTGCCCAGAGACAAAGTGGGTTGAAGGAAGCAACTACTTTGATGTTAACTTTAAGATTGATGATAGAACGAACAGAATAGTAGTCATGGGTGCTCTTGATAATATA
>SFNX01000108.1 GCA_004552595.1 Lachnospiraceae bacterium
CGGGTGCTGGAGGGCGGTATCGACTACCAACTTACCGAAAACCCGGCAGGCAATCACATCATGCACACCCTGCTCGCCGACTTTAGATGGGCGGCGATGCACCGATGGAGGAATGTGCCGCTCTCGCGCTTGGATGTGATGGTGGGACCCATGGCGCATTTTCGAGGCGGTTTGCTCTATAATCCCAACAACAGTAATAATGTGGTGTCGGCGCGCATCCATGCCGCCGTGGGTGTCAACGCTATGGCATCGTATCTCACCTCGCTGAAAAACAGGCGCCTGAAACTGTGCTATGAAGTGTCGCTTCCGATGGTGGGCGCTATGTTTTCGCCGGAATACGATGAAGCCTACTATGAAATCTATGTGGGTAATCACAGCGGTCTTGCACACTTCGCTTGGTGGGGCAATCGCTTCGATATCACCAATTATGTGTTTGCCGATTATAGCATCGGTGCCAACACGGTGCTGAGAGTGGGCTATCGCAATAGAATCGAATCTTCGAATGTGTGCCACATCCACACCCGCGCCATCAGCCATGCCTTGGTGCTGGGCATTGGATGCAACCTGCTTACGAAATAATTCATAATTCATAATGCACGATGCACAATTTATAATTTTTTTTAATTCATAATGCTTGCTATGATTCATAATGCTATTCGCCTGTTTTGCGCTTTGCTGCTTTCTATCACTTGCTTTGGATGCAGCGACCAAACTTTTAGCAATGATGCCGAAGGCAATTTCGATGCACTTTGGACCATTCTGGATGAGCATTACACCTTTTTTGAATACAAAAATGTGGATTGGAATGAAGTGGGCAATCGCTATCGTGCCAAAATCACTACCGGCATTAATAGCAACGAACTTTTCAACCTTTGCAGCGATATGCTCAAAGAACTGAAAGACGGACACACCAATCTGATTTCTGCCAACGATGTGTCGAGATATTGGATTTGGGAACAATATCCTGTGAACTACGATGAGCGCATCATCGACGAAAACTATCTTAATTTTGAATACAAACGCACCGGTGGTATCAAATATCAAATTTTGAGCAACAATGTGGGTTATATGTATTATGGCGACTTTTCTACCGGTATCGGTGAAGGTAATTTGGATGCTGTGCTGGCATATTTGGCAAGTAGCAGCGCTCTGATTATCGATGTGCGTAGCAATGGCGGTGGCTATCTCACTAATGTGGAAAAATTGGTGGGCAGATTGCATCAGCCACAAAACCGGACCCGAACACAATGCGTTCTCTGAGCCCTACGACTACTATTTCAGCCCCACAAAAAATCGGCAGCACTACAATAAACCCATCGTGGTGCTCTGCAATCGCGGCAGTTTTAGCGCCACCAACAATTTCGTGTCAATTATGAAGCAGTTGCCCAACGTCACCGTTGTGGGCGATACCACTGGCGGTGGTTGTGGCTTGCCATTCACCAGCGAACTGCCCAACGGATGGAGCGTGCGTTTCTCTGCTGCAGTGATTCGCGACGCAGAGGGCAAGCTCACCGAATTCGGCGTAGAGCCCGACATCAAGGTCGACATGACCGAAGCCGACCGCCAAGCCGGCCACGACACCATCCTCGACCGAGCCCTCCTCCTCCTCACCTCAAAACAATAAAGATTATTATCAACGATTACAACATTTATTATATGAGACATTTTTTATCATTCATTATCGCGCTATGCTTCGCGATTTCTTCTTATGCCCAAATTCCAAGCCAAGTAATGGGCATTAACCTTGGAAAAACTCCAAAGGCTACGGCTATTTCAATTTTCAAGAAAAAAGGAATGACTATTGCTCACCAAGAAAAAGAACATGTTTTTCTTTATGGAAACATCTTTCATCATGATGTGAAGTGGGAATATGTTCACTTGGTTATAAAACAAAGCAAAGTAGCGGGCGTCGAATTCTATTGTCTGAACAACAATGATGCACTTCTGAAATCTCTAAATTCCGGTTTATTTTCAAAATACGGAACATGCTGGAAAACGAAAGCAAAAATCATTGGATACATCCCAGGGCTCACTCCTGATGAATTTAATGAAACATATGTTTATTCAAACGGTAAAAATCGTATTCAATTATATCGGCACTACTATCATGGCATGGCCTTATACTTGTCATATATGAATGAGAATTTAGTCAAAAAATAATATCCACATCATATAAAACCAATAGGTCAGCAATTCATATCAAACACGACCTCGCCTTAGGAGCGAGGGGGGGCCATCTATTGAACAACAAGCAGCCCCATCTTAAAATCCCATTGTCATCCCAGTTTCATTTAAAGATACTGTGCACACAAAGAAGGATGTTATACAACAATTAAAGTGCTCCCCGAAAGTAAGACCAAAAGCATTGCTCATAGGTCAAAACATTCGGGGAGCACTCTATTTTCAGTATATTAACCCTTATTTTTTCAATCGCCAAATGACCGTATAAGTATGAGGATTCATCTCTTTGTCTGCAACAACACCAGAAATAGGTTGTTTATGCCCGGGAGCTTTTCCTCCATAATCATAAAATCGACCATTACCAGCATAAATAGTCACATGGTGTTGATCCCCCCTATTCACCGCTAATATATCACCTGGCGCAAATTTATTAAAATCTTCTTGCGGGAACTCACCAAATATTAGTTGGAAACCACCTTTTTTTAATGATTTAGCACAAGAATTATTATCGCTCTTGAACGATATTGAATTATACGCCTCATCTGGTGCAAATACTCCACAGTATTGAAGAACTATACTCAAATAGCCAGAACAATCTCGTTTGCATTTTTTATTTCCTGAATAAGGACATTTTGGATCTTTATACCACACGCCATCAGCCTGATATGGTGTATTATTCGCATAATACCAATCAGCAACTTTTTTTGCTGCATCGAGAAACTCTTTGACAGAAAGAGATGTCTTCAAATTTTCTGTCTGAGCATTTGATTGATCAGCATATTTTGCATACTTTTTTGGAAAGTAATATTTACACCCATCATAGTACACCTCATAATACTCCCCAACTTCACCAGTACACTCTAAAATATCTCCATCATTAAAATGAGGATTATTAATTCCTTCAAGTTTACTACTTTCATTCGGATTACTGCGAAGGCAAATATTGTCATGGTTTGAAACAACAATATTTTTTCTTTCTAGCGAAGCCTCAGTTATAGAATCGCTTTCGGACACTCCATTCGCTCCTTCCCCAAAACAGCTTTGACCTGTTTCAACCTTTGTAGAAGTGGTATCACCATTTGTCCGATTGCAACTACACAGAAGCAGAATCACAAATACTTTAACAATAGTGCTTAGTTTCATAAATCTGTCATATAAAATCAATTAATATGGGTCAGCGTATTTTTTTGGAATGTAATAGTAATAACCATCATAGCATACCTCATAATAACTTCCAAAAGTGCCAACACAAGAAAGTACGTCTCCTGTAAAGAAATGAGGATAACTCGGGCCTGTGAGTTTTGATCCTTCATTTGGCTGAGTGCGCAATACGACGCCAGAATTATTCGCATTCTTGATGCGAACCGAACTATAATAAACTGTTTCCTCTTGAATCGTCTGATATGCGCCTTCACTAGGGCCCTGGCTACCCTCATATGGATCAGCATATTTCTTAGGGATGTAATAATTACTACCATCGTGTCTCACTTTATAGTAATCACCTGAAACGCCCTCACAGAGAAGGACATCTCCTGTAAAAAAATGCGCATGCCCGTTACCTGTAAGCTTGGAATTCTCATTTGGTCCTGTTCTCAAAACAACACCTGAATTATTTGCATTCTTGACCTTCAATTTGTGAGGAACTTCTTCCTCTGGCATTACATTTTCGGCAACTGCTACACTATTCCCTCCAGCTACAACTTGTGGACTTCCCGAGTTGACATTTGTAGTTGAATTTTGACTATCTTTCGTGAAGTAGAGAGTCAACACCACCGCCAACAAAGCGACAGCAACCAATGCAACAATTATCAGCATTGTATTCGTCTTTGACTTTTGTTCCACCCTATGACCGATATCTTGTCCGACACGAGAAGCTTGTTGTCGAGCAAAATAAGGTGCAAGTTCAGGAACGTCTTTCGCTCTCTTCCAATCAGTCATTCCTTCACAATAAACATATGTGTCTTCTGAAATATAAGACATCAACTCTGTTTCCAAATATGGTCCCATACGATTATTGGCAGAGTCTACAAAATAAAATTGTTTCATAATATCTAACTAAGTTTCGGCAAAAATAACAATAAATATTGGCGTTTCAAAGTAATGTGAAGAAAAATACAGTAAATCACTTTCAAAAAAAGTACCCAAACAAAAAACATACAACAATTCGCTGCCTTGGATTTTAATCCCCTGCCATTCTCTATTAAATATTGTTGATTAAAATATTCATCAAAATCTTCATAATGATTGATAACACACATCCATCCATTGCCATTAAATTTTTTATTTGTATTTTTGTAGAAAAGATACATCTCTCCCACTATTTTCAAATTGATAAGTAATATATACAGCTTCAGAAATTATAATAAAAAGATAGAGACAAAAATTCAATAACCCATAAATATGATTGACATGAAACAAAAATTGATTATTTCTATTACACTTCTCGTGATGAGTTTTGCCGCATTACTTGCTAATGCACAATCACATGTTATTGTTGCAGGCGATAACGTTTGCCTACGTAGTCGCGCAAGCGAAAGTTACAAAATGACAGGAAGTTTATATCCGCACTTCAACACTGGTGACATTTTCACTTGCTATGGAACAGAAGGAAATTATTATAGGGTCGGATGGCATAACGGCATCTATTATCTTCCTAAAAAATACGGACGCCCCAGAGGCGGCAATAATAATAACGCCTATTCATCTTCGTACACAATCATAATAGCTGGTGACAATGTGTGTTTACGAAGCTACCCTAGCGAAAGCTACAAAATGACAGGATCGGGGAACCCACACTTATCTACTGGGGAACGCTACAAATGCTATGGTTCAGTGGGAAACTACTATAAAATAGATTACTACGGAAATGGCTCAGTTTACTATATCCCTAAAAAATACGGAAGAATAAGGTAAAATCATTATACCGAAAATACAATATATCTATACTATAATTAAGTTAAGGATATCTATTATCTAATCAAATTTCCTTGAAATGAAAAACTTTCTAAAATCAACTTCGCTTGTTATAGCGATGATAATTCTTGCACTATTTTGCCATAAAGCTATAGCAAGTGGTAAAAATGGCAGTAACGACAAGAAAAAAACAAATGTTTCTACAGCTACCGCAAAAAGCAAAAAATATATTGAGGTCAACGACCACACGAATATTTGCTTAAGGAAACAGGCTAATGAAGAAAGCAAACTCACCGGCCCTGAAGCCCCTCATTTCAATAGCGGCGACAAAATTGAATATACAAAAGTAGTAGGAGATTATTACGAAGTCATCGTTAACGGTGAAACGTATTATTTTCCAAAAAGATTTGCAGACATCTGCAGCGGAGATTCAAAAAACTATGCTACTAAAAAGAGATTAGCTCAAAGCGATTTTCTTAAAGCAGCCAAAGAAGTAGCGGAATGGTACTACAAGAACAAAACACCATATCAAGCTGATGGTGTGTGGTACAAAACACCTTACTGCCCATTCTCAAGCAACGGGCGTGCAAAGCGCGACTGCTCTGGATTTGTCAGTATTGTGCTACAATATTGCGGTATTTTCGCTCCAGGGGAATCTTACAATTCCATTTCATTTATTAGCGAGACGGGGAAATGTGGACAATCTCTGAAGAAAGCTGGATTTAAACCAATTAAGGGTATTTTTCCCCAAGAGGATTTTAGCAAATTTAAACCTGGAGACATTCTGGCAGTAAACCAAGGGGCAAAAGGAGACGAACATCATGTTACTATTTATGCTGGTAATGGAAGGTTCTACGACTATGGTGGAAAAGCGCCAGGATTCAAGCAACCTGTTTCAGGTGTTGTAAGCAAAGGTGAAATGAACAAACACACGTATAGCATTATCTGGAGAAGATAATCAATAGTTAACAAATATCAGGAATGAGCATCTCCCAACTATTAAGGAGATGCTCATTTTTCATTATGGGTTAACGCCTAACTTTTCATTTATTGTACTAACAACTTATGTAGCATTATAAATGCAACAAAGGAGTTACAAGAAATCCTAACTCACTCTATCCTTGAATTCCAAGGAACCAAGAGACCCAACATAAGGTTTAGCGGACAGTAATAAATATTTGCACTATCAAAGCCTATATGTCAAAAAAAAAATCGGCAAGCTTGCTCACTTGCCGATTCTGATATAGTCTGTAATATTATTTCAACAAAAATATGCGGAGATGGACTACAGGCGCTCTACTTGCACACCGCCCTGCTTGCCACAGATGTAGCTCATCGGCTTGTCGAAGCCTTCGTGCATCAGTTCATCAATAAACAAAGGCTGATTGTCGAAAAAGTACAAACTCTTGAATGTGTCGCCCACCGCGAGTTTTGAATTTTGCGATTGCTCCACCACGAAAGAATTATTGCCGGTGAATTGAATCTCAATTCTGCGATTCGGCTCCCAGGTCACAGCCAAGCGGTCGCCCGGTTGCAAGGCGTCGGAGCGGATACCTTTGCCCAAAAATTCTTGCGAGGTGGCGGTATGGTCGAGGTGCACGAGAAATGCCTCCCAATTTTTGAAGTCCAAAAATCGAGCCAG
>SFNX01000026.1 GCA_004552595.1 Lachnospiraceae bacterium
GCCTTAAGTGCTGCAACATTAGCATCTGCCTGTGCCTTCTGAGCTATAGCTACTGAAAGCTCCTGCTTAGCAGCTGCAAGATTTGCACTAAACTGTTTAATTGTGTCTTCTGTACAAGGCAATCCATCTGCCTTTACTGTAGCCGGTGTAAGAACAACCATTGCTGCTGCAAGAACAATTCCGGCAAAAGCGCTTAATTTCTTCATCTTTTTTCCTCACTAAAAATTAATAATATCGTAAATTCAATTTACATAATTAAATAAATAATAACAGATACAAATAAAAAAATCTAGATATTCTGTATTTTTATTAAATAAAATCAATAAAACGTTGATTAATTAACAATCCCCAATCATTTCTCCGTAATAATAAAAGTCTTTGCACTCATTAAGCTTTACATTTACGATTGTTCCGATTAGAGATTTATCACCCTTAAAATGAACAATAAGATTATTTGATAATCTTCCCGTAACCATTGAAGAATCGTGTTCATTGATTTCTTCAACCAATACTTTTTCTGTTCTTCCTGTCTTTTTATGAGCCTGTGCTTTAGCATTATCCTGGACAGTCTTCAATACTCTGTCAAAATGAGTCCTAACAAATTCCTCACTCACCTGATTATCCATACCTGCTGCAGGAGTCCCTGTTCTCTTTGAATATACAAATGTGAATGCACCGTCAAATGAAACAGTATTAATCACATCGATTGTATCATCAATATCTTCCTTTGTTTCTCCCGGAAAGCCCACGATAATGTCAGATGTAATAGCAATATCAGGTATTTCATTTCTTATCTTTAATGCAAGCTCAACATAGCTTTCCTTTGTATATCTCCTGTTCATTGCTGTAAGAATTTTTGTTGAGCCTGACTGCAACGGAAGATGCAGGTGTCTGCAGATCTTATCAGAACTCTTCATAACCTCAATAAGCTCATCTGATAAATCTTTAGGATGCGAGGTCATAAATCTTATTCGTTCAATCCCTTCAACCTTGCATACTTCCTTTAATAATTCAGGAAATGAAATTTCATTTTCAAGACCTTTTCCATAGGAATTAACATTCTGTCCAAGAAGCATCACTTCTTTAACGCCATCCTTAGCAAGCTTTTCAATTTCACGAATGATTTCAATTGAATTTCTGCTTCTCTCTCTTCCTCTGACATACGGAACAATACAGTATGTACAGAAATTGTTACAGCCAAACATTATATTAACGCCCGACTTAAAAGAATACTTCCTTTCAACAGGAAGATCCTCAACTATTTCATCTGTTTTATCCCAGATGTCAATAATCATTTCACCTTCCTCATACATACGGTAGCAAAGCTCGGCGAATTTAAACAGATTATGTGTTCCGAAAATAAGATTAACAAAGCCATAGCTTTTTCTAAGCTTTTCTATTACTGAATTTTCCTGCATCATGCAGCCGCAAAGTGCAATCTTTTTATCCGGATTTTTCTTAACAATGCTTTTTAGGGCACCAAGACGTCCGTACACTCTTTGATTTGCATTATCTCGTACCGTACATGTATTAAATATTACAAAATCAGCATTCTCTTCATCATCAGTTTCAAGAAAGCCGGCATTTTTCAATATGCCAAGGAGCTTTTCGGAATCTCTTGCGTTCATCTGGCAACCAAAGGTTGTAACATGGCAAGTTACTTTTCTGCCAAGTAATGCTTCTTTTTCCTTTAATACTGCGTTAAGCTTTTCGATATAGTATAATTGTCTTTCTGTTTCATTAGTAAATAAATCAGAATGCTCTTTCTCCATAAAATACTCCGTTTTCTGTAACTATCACATTCATTCTTACATCATTTTCATCAGGAGTAATATCATACCCGGTCTGAAAGTCATAGCAAAGTCCTACCAGATTAGGTTTCATCGAACTATAATTGTATCCGTGTTCTATAAAATACGTATCATAAAACCCTTTTCCGTATCCGATTCTGTTCATATTGTAGTCAAAGGCAACACCGGGAACAATTATTGAATCAGGCATATCATTTGCTTTTATTACACTTGCTTTTCTTCTGTCAGGTTCTAAAATCCCTTTGAATCCGTTAATTAAATCAACTCTTGAATTAATATAATAAAAATCCATTTTAGGAATGCCCTGTGATATATAAGAACACGGAAGTGCAACCTTTTTACCGGATTTAAGACAGTATTCAATAATTTCTACCGTATCAACTTCATTTCGTATTGAGCTGTATAAATAAACAATACGTGAACTTATGAATATTTCTGTACTTATTAAGTTGTCCATAATAGTGTTGCTTAACATATCCCTAATCATAGGATTCATTGCATCTCTTGCCACCAACACTTCATTTCTGATACTCTGTTTAGTCAATACTCATACCTGCCATATTACTGTTTCTTTTTATTACCGTATTTTTTAGCAAGATTGGTAATAGAGCCATCCTTTTCCTGAATGTTTATATTATCAAGCTGTCCCTTTAAATTAGCTCTTACAGAATCAATATAATCTCTTCTTAACTTTGCCTGTTCTTCCTTTTCTTCTTCGGTAAGTCCAACGCCCTTTTGCTTATGATACAGCTCATTAATTCTTTTTATCTTTTCATCTAATGTCATAGAACACCTGCCATACTATATTATCGAGTCATTCCAACGTAACCTGCAATGTTAAATCTGTCGTCTCTCTTTCCAATAAATAATGTGCCGTGATTTCTTCCTTCAACTATTTTATGTATAACCGATACATCTTCCCCATTTGCGATTATCATGTCACATCCTGCATTAACAGCAACTGTTGCCGCATGAAGCTTTGCACTCATGCCACCGGTTCCTATACGTGAGCCCGTTGTATCTTTACCCATAAGCATATATGATTCATCAAGGCTCTCAACAAGCGGTATAAACTTTGCATCCTTATTGCTCCTTGGATCATCCGTATACAATCCATCAATATCAGAAAGGAGAATAAGTAAATCAGCGCCTGTAAGTACAGATACGATTGATGATAAGAAATCGTTATCTCCGAATGTATCCTCGACTTCGTGGACTGCTACTGTATCATTTTCATTAACTACGGGAATTACTCCTAATTTAAGAAGCTCCTTAAAAGTATTCTCTGCATTTAATCTTGAATCAGGGTTAACTATTGTCTGCTTCGTTAAAAGAACCTGCGCAGTAACATGATTATATTCCGCAAAAAGTCTTTCATATATCATCATAAGTCTTGCCTGTCCTATTGCGGCACACGCCTGCTTCATAGGCGTCTCATTCGGTGACACATTTAAGATCTTTTTACCTACGGCTATCGCACCTGATGAAACAAGTACAACGTCCTTGCCTTGATTTTTAAGCTCACAGAGTTCTCTTACAAGTCTTTCCATTTTAGTAAGATTAAGTTCTCCCGTCTCCATATGATGAAGCGAGCTTGAGCCGATTTTTACTACTATTCGTTTCTTGTCTTTTAATAATTCTCTGTATTTAAGTTCTTTCATTTTATCACCTTGAGTATTTGTCTATTATTTTATCGGCAACTCTAATTCCATCCATTGCAGCACTCATAATACCGCCTGCATATCCTGCACCTTCACCGCAAGGATATAATCCTTTAATATTACTTTCTAAATTCTCATCTCTCTTTATTCTTACGGGGGAGGATGTTCTTGATTCAACGGCTGCTATTATTGCGTCATCATCATCAAAACCTTCAATAGTATAACCGAATTTATCTATCGATTCAATAATCGCCTTGTTAATACTGTCAGGCAGTATATTTCTTATATTGGCAAATTCGGTATTCCCTTTAAACATAGGATTGATTGATTTGAACTTATCGGATTTAACGCTGTTTTTATAGTCACTAAAAAGCTGCACCGGAATTTTCCCTTTTCCCTCTTCATACGCCTTCTTTTCAAGTTCTTCTTGGAGTCTCATTCCGGCTAACGGATGGTCGCTTTCAAAATCATTCCTGTCAATGGCACAAATCAGCGCAGAATTTGCATTTTCCGATGCTCTGTCACTATAACTCATACCGTTAACGCATAAATAGCCATTTTTAGAAGAGGCATTAACTACATAACCACCCGGACACATACAAAAGCTGAAAACATCTCTTGCATTTGAAGTATGATTAGTTACTTTATATGGTGATGGCGGAAGTACATCTTCATGACCTTTGCCATAACGGGAATCATCAATTGTACTCTGCTTATGCTGAATTCTTATACCGACTGCAAAATTCTTCTGCTCAATAAAAATGCCTTTATCATAAAGCATTTCAAATGTATCTCTTGCCGAATGACCTATTGACAGAACTAAGTCATCAGTACTTATGTAATTAAGTCCGCACTTTATTGTATCAATATATGAATCATCAGAGGCTAACTCATGTGTAAGCTTAATTTCTTCACCTGATAAGTTATCCACATATACTCCGACAATTTTACCGTTTTTCATGACCGGTTCAGTCATTTTACACAGGTGAATTACCTGTCCGTTAAGCCTGTTAATTTCATTTCTGATATTAGTCACAACATCTCTTAAAACATCTGTTCCGACATGGGGATATGCATCATAAGCACACTGACTGTTAGCACCATACTTAACAAAAGTTTCAAGAACGAACCTGTTCTTTCCGCTCTTGTCTTTTACAAGAGTATTAAGCTTACCATCGGAAAACGTTCCGGCCCCGCCTTCACCGTATTGAACGTTTGTATTATCATCGATTGACCCGGTCAGCCAAAAATCGTTTACTTTTTCCACACGATTTTCCACTTTATCACCACGTTCAAAAATGACAGGTTTAAGTCCCGCCATTGCTAAGATAAGTCCTGCAAAAAGGCCGCACGGTCCCTCTCCGATTATAACCGGGCGTTTCCTAAAGCCATCCGGCAAATCAACATCTAATCGTGGCTTATACTCTGCGTCGTCATATTTTGATATGTTTTTACTTTTGCATTTCTTAAGTATTATCGAATCAACATCTTTTGAATCAGCATTATTAAAATCAACACATACCGTAAATACATAAAAAATATCCGGCTTCTTTCTTGCATCAATTGACCTTCTTAAAATTTTATATGAAAAGTCAGGCACATTTTTGAAAATGTGCTTAAGCGAAAGTTCTTTTTCTATCTTCTTCTTTAAAATATCATCCGTATAATTTACGTCTGTTTTAAGCTGGCTTATTTTAATCATTTATTCAAGTAACCCCGCAACAAATCCCGAAGACCATGCCCACTGTAGATTATAGCCACCGCACTTACCATCCACATCAAGTATTTCTCCTGTAAAATACAGACCGTCAACAAGCTTTGATTCAAGAGTGTCCTTTACTTCGTCTAATACAACTCCTCCGCTGCATACCTGACAATTATCAAAGCCTCTGTGTCCCTTTATTATGTATTCGCAATTTTTAACAGTATTTATCAGTGTGTCAATAAATTTGTCTTTATTAAGAGACGAAACCATATTATTAAAATAAGGCTCATAGCATGTCTTTTTTAAAATAAATTCACAAAGCTTAGAATTAAGCATTCCATCAAGAAATGTTGATACACATGTATCACACAGACTTTCAAATCGTGAATCAATCATTTCACGAAGCTTTTCAACGCTATAAGCAGGCATATAATCAACAATAACTTTAACCTTGGCTCTGTTATCAAGCTCTCTTAATGCCATGGAACTAATCTGAAATACAGGAATTCCGGAGATTCCGTAATCTGTATGCTGCAATTCACCTTCATCAGACATTACTTTTAAGTCGTTGACAAAAAGAGATACTCTTGCCCTGCATCTTACACCGCTTAATATTTTATGATCACTGCCTTCACACTTTAGTCCGCATAGTGCAGGCAACGGTTTCTTAACTGTGTGATTTAACCTGATTGCCAGTCCATAACCGCTTCCGTCACTTCCGCTTGAAGGCATTGCATTTGAGCCCGTTGCAATAATCAGTTTATCAAAGGTAAGAATATTACCATCATTAAATATTACATTAAATTTGTCCTTCTTAATGATTTCTGTAATATTTATATCACAAATAACTTCAATATCGTTTCTTAATAATTCGCGGCTCAAGCAGTCATAAACGCTTTTTGCCTGCTCACTGTTAGGATAGAAATAACCGTTCTTTTCGTATGCAACTATTCCGATTTCATCGAAGAATTCAAGAGTTTTCTTTAGGTCAAATTTAGAATAAACTGAATTAAAAAGTTCTCTTTGACCTTCTCCATAAAATGATTCATCTACAGTCTTATTTGTGAAATTGCATTTCCCGTTTCCGGTACTTAATATCTTTTTAAGCGGCTTAGAATTATGTTCAAGCAAAGTAACATTATTCTTATTTCGTCTTGCAGTAATTGCAGCCATTACGCCTGAAGCACCGCCACCTATTATTCCAACATCCATAATGAAGTCCTTTTTATTATATGCTTAAGAATATGCGTCCATTAAAACCTAAATCATTATATTATAGAATGCCTAATTTCGCCATAAACAAAGGCCCCTAATTACTTAGAGGCCTTTAAGTTATCAAAATTATTCAGTTCGCTGATTAAAGCTTTGGTCCTGCAGCAACTAATGCCTTACCTGCATCATTTGTTGTATACTTCTCGAAGTTCTTAATGAATCTTCCTGCAAGATCTTTAGCCTTTGTCTCCCACTCTGTAGGATCAGCATATGTATCTCTAGGATCAAGAATCTTAGGATCAACTCCCGGAAGTTCTGTTGGAACTTCGAAGTCGAACATAGGAATCTTCTTAGTAGGAGCTGTCTTAATGTCACCGTTAAGAATAGCATCAATGATACCACGTGTATCCTTAATTGTGATTCTCTTTCCTGTTCCGTTCCATCCTGTGTTAACAAGATAAGCCTTAGCTCCTGACTTTTTCATCTTCTTAACAAGCTCCTCACCGTACTTTGTAGGATGAAGCTCTAAGAATGCCTGTCCGAAGCATGCTGAGAATGTAGGTGTTGGCTCTGTGATACCTCTCTCTGTACCTGCAAGCTTTGCTGTAAATCCTGAAAGGAAATAGTACTGTGTCTGCTCAGGTGTAAGGATTGATACAGGAGGAAGTACTCCAAATGCATCAGCTGAAAGGAAGATTACATTTTCAGCTGCAGGTCCTGCTGAAACACCATTAACTTCAGCAGCAATGTTGTTAATGTGATCAATTGGGTAAGAAACACGAGTGTTCTCTGTAACTGACTTGTCATCAAAATCAATCTTACCGTTAGCATCAACAGTAACGTTCTCAAGAAGAGCGTTTCTCTTAATTGCGTTGTAGATATCAGGCTCTGATTCCTTATCAAGACCGATAACCTTAGCGTAACATCCACCTTCGAAGTTGAATACGCCGTTGTCATCCCAACCGTGCTCATCATCACCGATAAGACGTCTCTTAGGATCTGTTGAAAGTGTAGTCTTACCTGTTCCTGAAAGACCGAAGAAGATTGCTGTATGCTTACCTTCCATATCACAGTTAGCTGAGCAGTGCATTGAAGCAATACCCTTAAGTGGTAAGTAGTAGTTCATCATTGAGAACATACCCTTCTTCATCTCACCGCCGTACCATGTGTTAAGAATAACCTGCTCTCTTGAAGAAACATTAAATGCTACACATGTCTCTGAGTTAAGACCAAGTGCCTTGTAATCATCAACCTTAGCAAGTGATGCATTGTAGATTACGAAATCAGGCTCGAATTTCTCAAGCTCTTCTGCTGAAGGTTTGATAAACATATTCGAAACGAAATGAGCCTGCCAAGCTACTTCTACGATGAATCTAACTGCCATTCTTGTATCAGCATTAGCACCGCAGAATGCATCTACTACATACAAGTTCTTATTAGAAAGTTCCTTAACTGCAAGATCTTTAACCTTAGCCCATACTTCCTCGCTCATAGCGTGGTTATCATTTGGGTATTCAGGTGTATTCCACCATACAGTATCCTTAGACTGTGCATCCATAACGATGTACTTATCTTTAGGTGAACGTCCTGTGTAAATACCTGTCATAACATTAACTGTGTCAAGTTCTGTGTCATAGCCCTTCTCATATCCTGTGAGTGAAGGATCAAGCTCAGCCTTGTGAAGCTCTTCGTATGAAGGATTATGAGCAAGAATTGTAGCACCTGTAATGCCATACTTTGTTAAATCAACATTTGCCATTTTTCTCTTTACCTTTCTTTAATATATAATGTTTTGTGTAGAATTACACATAAATTGCCGAATGAAATTATACAATAATTAACAACATCAGTCAACAAAATTTGTGTTGTAATCAAGCCATTTTTTGCCATTTTCAGACAAATGAGGCATAACCTTTTCACGTATCAAATTGTAGTAATGTTTAAGAATGTCAAATTCCTCATGAGTAAAAAGTTCAAAGCAGATTACATCTTTTTCAAAAGGAACTAAGCTTAGTGGTTCAAATCCGTAATATTCTCCATACTCAGTGTCAAATTTTTTTACACATAACAGTTCGGTCTCATGTCTTATTCCATAACATGAATCAGCATAATATCCCGGTTCATCCGATAAAACCATTCCGGGCGTAAGTTCAGGCTGTTTATTGTCATCTCTTATTTTAGTTGCAATACGAATAGGTCCTTCATGTACACTCAAAAACGAGCCGATACCATGTCCTGTCCCGTGTCTGTAATCAAGGCCTAATTTCCAAAGTGACTCTCTTGCCAGAATGTCCAGGTTTTCGCATCTTGTGCCTTTAAGAAACACCGCGCCCATAAGCTTTAGATTACCTTTAAGCACTACAGTATACGCTACTCTTTCTTCCTCGCTTAATTCTCCGAGTGCTATAGTTCTTGTAATATCTGTAGTGGCACCCATATAGTGAGACCCCGAATCAACTAATAAAAATCCTTTATTAGAAAGCTTCTTAGCTGTTTCCTTTTTAGGCGAATAATGAACTATTGCTGCATTTTCGGCATATGCACATATACTGCCAAATGACAGACTGTAAAAATCAGGCATTTTGGATCTGAACAATTTAAGAATATCAGCAGCATCTGTTTCATCAATTTCATATCCGTTAGCAATTAAATCCTTTATATGAACAATATACTCAATCATTGCAACTGCATCATAAACAGCATATTTTCTAAACAGATTCTGCTCTGTTTCATTCTTTATATATTTTGTAACAAGCTCATAATTGTTAACCTCTAAAAGCTCATTACCTACACCTAAAGCCTTGTAAAAATAACAGCTTGTATACTGCTTATCAACAAGAATTTTCTTGCCTTTTAGCTTAAATAATTCTTTTAATATCTCATCATAATCCGCAACGTTAACACCGATTTTAGCAAAGTGATTAACTGTTTTTTCATTTATTGCATTTTTCTTAAGATATAATGTTGCAGACTCTTCAGTAATATATGCATATGAGAAAGCAACAGTACTGTATATAATGTCTCTGCCTCTTATATTAAATAAATAGCATATATCATCAAGTGATGAGAAAAATACGGCATCTGCTCCCTTTTGTTTTAATTTTTCGCGTAATTTTGCAAGCTTCTTATCACTGTTTTCGCCTGTTATTTCATCGCTAAGAATAATAATTTCTTTTGCATCAGGCTCAATATTTTCTCTTTTAATCTCGCTAATAAGATCGAATTCATATTCAAAGGCCGCATTAATATTTTTAGAAAACTCTTCAAAGTTTTTCCTCATAACAACTTTACCGTCAAATGCAACGGTATCGCCTTCTTTTACATGTTTTTTTAAATATTCTAAATAGTTAAGAACATCTTTACATCCTACCTTATACACATTAATACATGTATTCTCAGTTTCAATATCTGCCTGAATATGATATCTTCCGTCGACAAAGAGTGCCGCTTCATTTAATGTTACAATAAGTGTGCTGTCTGAACCCGTAAAACCGCACAAATATTTAATAGTTTTGTACGCTTCATCAACATAGCCAAAACCATGCGGATCTGATGTGGGAACAATGTATACGTCTATTCCTTTCTCAGACATAAGTTTTCTTAATTTATCTATTTTTGAATTAGTCGACTCAAAATTATTGCTCAATTTTTCCACCTATTATAAGCTCTGTTTATAAGCTCGATGCTCCTGATGTGCCTATTCTGTCACATCCTGCGTTTAAATATCCTTCCATATCTTCTTTGGTTCTGATACCTCCGGCTGCCTTCATCTTAACGTCTGAGCCGATGTGTTCCTTAAATAACATGATATCTTCCATAGTCGCACCATATGTACCAAATCCGGTAGATGTCTTTATGTAATCGGCCTTAGCTTCAGTAACAATTTCACAAAGCTTTATTTTTTCTTCATCTGTTAAATAGCATGCTTCAATAATGACTTTTAATACTTTGCCTTCACACGCTTCTCTTATTGCCTTGATTTCGGCTAAAACCTTATCATATTCTTTATTCTTTACATCGCCGATGTTTATTACCATATCAATTTCATTGGCACCGTCTTTGATTGCTTCTCTTGCCTCACACACTTTGGCTTCAGTAACTGAATAACCAAGCGGGAATCCAATAACGGTACATATGTTTATTTTCTCATTATATGTATCATGAATTCGCTTAATATACGAAGGCGGAACGCAAACTGATGCTGTATTAAATTCAATCGCTTCATCACAAAGTTTTTTAATGTCTTCCCACGTAGTAAAAGCTTTTAACGCTGTGTGATCGACATGCTTAAGTATTTCTGATTTATCCATTTTATCTCTCCTTTTAAAATACATTTACAATTTCTGCATATATATAATAATAAATATACCATAAATTATAATAAATTGATTATTATTTAGATGTAAATATGCATAAAATATGATATGATTTAACTTGTATGATTATGTATTTAAAATCATTTGGGGGAATATTAGGAAATTGGAGGCAATATTTTGGCTAATATCTACAGTGAAAACACGCAGGAAATAATTGACCTTGCTGCATACGCAGAGTCGCATGCTAAGATTGACCCCGCATTATATTCAAAATGGGATGTTAAAAGAGGACTTCGTGATCAGACAGGAAAAGGTGTTCTTACAGGACTTACACACATTTCCGATGTAAGGGCCAATAAGATAGTGGACGGTGTCCAGGTTCCGATTGACGGAGAACTTTTTTACAGAGGATACAATATAAGAGACCTTGTTAACGGCTTTTCAGCTGATAACAGGTTTGGATATGAGGAGGTAACTTATCTTCTATTATTTGATAAGCTGCCGAATGAAGAAGAGCTTACCAAGTTCAAAAATCTGCTTTCCTTCTATCGTTCTTTACCGACGAGCTTTGTTCGAGATATTATTATGAAGGCTCCTTCAAGAGATATGATGAATACTCTTGCAAGATCAGTTCTTACACTGTATTCATACGATGAGAAGGATGATGATATTTCGATACCTAATGTTTTGAGGCAGTCTCTTCAGTTAATCAGCCTGTTTCCTCTGCTTTCTGTATATGGTTATCAGGCTTACAGACATTATCATGATAATAAGAGCTTATATATACACTCTCCGAAGGAGAATCTGTCAACAGCGGAAAATATATTAAGAATTTTACGTCCCGATAAATCATACACTCCGCTTGAAGCAAGAATACTTGATGTTGCGCTGGTACTTCATATGGAGCATGGCGGTGGAAATAACTCCACATTTACCACACATGTAGTAACGTCAACTCATACGGATACATATTCGGCAATTGCTGCTGCTCTTGGTTCCCTTAAAGGTCCAAGACACGGTGGTGCAAATCTTAAAGTAGTTGATATGATTGCTGATATGAAAAAAGAAATAAAAGACTGGAAGGATGAAGATGAAGTCTCGGCTTATTTAAGAAAGTTATTAAGAGGCGAGGCATTTGACCATCAGGGACTTATTTACGGTATGGGACATGCCGTATACTCTACATCAGATCCACGAGAGCTTATATTCAAGGAATACGTCGAAAAGCTGTCAAAAGAAAAAGGACTTTCCGAAGAATTCGAATTATACTCTCTTATTGAAAAGCTTGGACCTAAAATTATTTCACAGGAAAGGCATATGTTTAAAGGTGTATGCTGTAATGTCGACTTCTATTCCGGCTTTGTATATGAAATGCTTGGTATTCCAAAGGAACTGTTTACGCCTATGTTTGCGGTTGCACGTATTGTAGGCTGGTCAGCACACAGAATCGAGGAATTATCAAATAACGGCAAGATAATAAGACCGGCATACAAGCCTGTTATTACGGATGAACAATATGTTGCTCTATCAAACAGATAATATTATGTAGGAGTAAAACTATGAATAAAGAAAATGCTTCAATTTTAATATGTGATGATTCAATTCTTGCAAGAAAAAGTATGTCAGGTATTCTTAATTCTCTTGGTTTTTCCAACATAAGAGAGGTATCAAACGGCCAGGCAGCAGTCGATGCTGTTAAGGATGAGCCTACTGACATTGTATTTCTTGACATAATAATGCCTGTTAAAGATGGCATTAGTGCAACAAAAGAGATAAAAGAAATAAGTCCTAATACTGCAGTAATAATCTGCTCTTCTGTCGGCACTCAGAAGCATTTACGTGAAGCAATCAAAGCCGGTGCAAAGGATTTCATTCAAAAACCGGTCGAAGCAACAATGGTAAAGCAGGTAATTGATCACATCACTGTATAATAGGAGCATTAAAATGAACGATCAGGAATTATTAAACAACATACTTCTTAATTCAACCTTTGAATCAAAGAAAAGCGAAATGGATGAGTTTACTATTCTTTATATAACTAAACTGGTGTCTGACATTATTTTATATGTTGATGCAGACATTTCACTTGGTGATATTACATTTTGTGATTCCTACAACTTAGAGCATGAAGTTTCTCAGGAAATTACCGGTATTCCGTCTGCTTATTCTGCTTTAGATGGTAATATTAAAGTACTTACAGCTTTTGCTGAGAGCTATTCTAACCTTGGCATCGCTGAATTTGATTCTCTTTGCAGGGAATCACTTCTTGATTTTTTAAATCTTCACAATGGGTTATTTGTTGTTGAATTATCAGAGAAAAATATATGTGAATTATCTCTTGGTGTTCCTAAGCATGGAAACAGCTATGAAATAAAGCCTACAAGTAACCTTCATGGACATATTACACTTATTCCTATAACATTTTCTTACGGAACAATAACTTTTGTTTTGCTTAGAACTTCATAATATATCTTGTATTGAATAAATTATATTAAGAAGAATAAAAATAAACCCCGGAATTGGTTCCGGGGTTTTAAAATACCTGGTATTTTTACTATTCTACTTAAGAAGCTCGTTTCTTACAAATTTTTCCATTTCATCAACATTAATATTGTTGTTATGAATTATATCCGCATTTTTTATTTCTTCAATGGCTGCAGGGATTTTGACTTTTGATAATTTGCAAAGCTCATCAACAAGTAAGAAATCATCGATATTTTCATCATCTGCATCAGTCACTCCTAACGCTCTAAGCACATGTCTTGTAAATTTATAAGGACTAGCGGTAGAAACAACTACGCTCTTATTATCCTGCTTAATATTATTGTCTGCGGTTGCCGCTACGGCAGTATGTGTATCAATAACATATCCTGTCTCATCATAAATTGCCTTGATTGTAGCAAAAACTTCTTCTTCATCAGCATACTCACCAATGAAATCATCAAGTTTTTCTTTCATATCATCAGTTATTGTATATGTGCCGTTACTTGAAAGTTCTTTCATAAGCTCTGCATTTTTCTTGGCGTCGCAGCCGGCAATAATGTAAATAAGTCTTTCAAGATTACTTGAAATAAGAATATCCATCGAAGGTGATGAGGTTAATATAAACTCACGGTTTCTGTTATATTCGCCACTCATAAAGAAATCAAAAAGTACTTTATTTTCATTTGATGCACAAATGAGTTTATCAATAGGAAGTCCCATTTTCTTAGCATAGAATCCTGCCAAAATATTACCAAAATTTCCGGTCGGAACTACAAAATTAATCTTATCTCCTGCTTTGATTTCTCCTGATTTAACCATTCTGCCGTAAGCATAAACATAATATGCCACCTGTGGGAACAGTCTTCCTATATTAATCGAATTGGCAGATGAGAATACATAGCCTGCCTCATCAAGCTCTTTCTTTAATTCATCATTATTAAATATCTGCTTAACACCTGTCTGGCAGTCATCAAAGTTCCCGTTAACCGATACAACCTTTGTATTTTTACCTTTTTCGGTTACCATCTGAAGCTCCTGTATTTTAGAAACTCCTCCCTTTGGATAAAAGACAATAATTCTTGTATCCTTGACATCCGCAAATGCTGCAAGTGCTGCCTTTCCCGTGTCACCTGAGGTGGCTGTAAGAATAACTACTTCCTTATTGATATTATTCTTCTTAAGCGCTGTTGTAAGAAGGTGTGGCAAAATAGAAAGCGCCATATCCTTAAAAGCAATTGTCTTACCATGGAATAATTCTAAGAAGTATTTATCACCCTTTTTAACAAGTGGTGCCATCTCTTCAGTATCAAACTTAGAATCATATGCTTTATTAATACAGTTTCTTAATTCTTCTTCAGAATAATCTGTAAAATATTCCTTTAATACAACATATGCTGTTTCCTTATAATCAAGCATAGAGAGCTTTTCTATCGGAACAGAAAGTGTCGGGAAGCTTTCAGGAACAAATAATCCGCCATCGTCACAAAGTCCCTTAATTACTGCCTCTGAAGCTTTAAATTTCTTATCATATCCTCTCGTACTTTTGTATAACATTCCATAATCTCCTCTAATTCTAAACGGCCTTAAGCATCCTCACTCTCATCCGATGTATTTTCAGCCATAAGTGCATCTTTTAAATCCTTCTTTTCTCTTAATTTCTTACCTAAAATAACAGCCAAAACAATAAGAACAAAGAATACTATCATAACTAAAAGATATGACAAAAATGTATTGATAAATGAAATCATTTTATGCCTCCTAAAATTTTATACAATTTAATATAACATTTTTAATTTAATAACTCAATGAAACAATTATTTATTCCATACCCCGTTTTTAATGAAGCTGTCTGCTCTGCTTATTGCATTATTTACAATTTCATCATCATATCCTAAGCACGATAATAATCTGATTGCGTTTCTTGAATTTGCAGCCCCCTCATATAGCTTGTAACTAAATACCACATCGTCCTTTTTTATTTCCTCGGTAAAATGATAATTACTGAATACATCCGATAAAAGCTCTGTAAGCTCAATATCATGTGTAGCTAAAAAGCATAAAACATTATCCTTGGCAAGGCTTGAAAGAATTTCTACCGATGCAGCAATTCTCTCAACTGTGTTCGTACCTCTTAACACTTCATCAACTACACATAGTATTTTACAAGAGTCATTATTTACTTCATCAAGAATTCGCTTTAATGATTTTATCTCTGAGACAAAGTAGCTCTCGCCGGCAGTAATATCATCTTTAAGCGCCATAGAAGTATAGATTTTATAAAATGGAGCCTTATATTCCTTTGCAAAAACAAATCCGAAGCTTTGTGCAAATATCACATTAATAGCTACTGTTTTAAGAAATGTCGACTTACCTGAAGCATTGCATCCTGTAATTAATATTCCCTGTCTTGTATTTATTGAATTACATACTGGATTTTCAACTAACGGATGATACGCATCAACCAGATTGATTCCTGTCTCATAATCAAATATTGGCTTTGCAACATTATATCTTTCTTTAAATTTATTTACAGCTACTGCTGTGTCAATATCTCCAATAATTTCATAAAGCTCAAGTGCTTCTTTTATATGTCCCTTTAAAAATGAAATCATCGAATTATATTTAATTATGTCCAAGTGGAAAATCATCCTTAGATAATCAAATAATATTGAAAGAGGATTACTTGTAACTCTTGCCCCCTGAGATATTATTTTTGTTCCGAACATAAACGGTAAGAAAACATCTTTAATTTCATTTATTCTCTGATATTTAATATTAAAAATCTCATAATTTTCAATCCCGGTAATCTTATATTTCTTAACCGAATTAATCATTCTGATTAAATAATTGAAAACATAAAGCTTTGAAGAAATAATTGCTTTTGTCTTGAAATAATCCGATACAGCAATTGCAATCATTGCAAAAAAAGCTACAATTCCCGGTCCTGGATATACAAAAATCAGTGCAAATGAAATTACTGTCAGTAAATCAATAACTAAATGTTTTAAATTACTCTCTTTCTTTTCATTTTCAAATGAACAGATCTCATCTTCAAATTTGTATTTAGAAAGAGTTGATATTTCAGACAGCATATTAATAAGTGATAAATTCTCATCTTTCTTTGAAAACTTATCAATTTCATCTATAAGTCTTATGTATTCATTAAAGCTATTGTCCGCTTCAATATATGGATTTTTAAGTCTAAATAAAAGCCTGTCGTGTCCGGGAGAAGTAATACATGAATTAAGCCTTGAAAAAATGCCATCAAGGCCTAAATCATTCCATGTAATATTATCAATCTGAAAAGTCTTTTTTTCCATATTATGATATAGCTTTTAATCTTGTAATAATGTCATTAGCTTCTTTATAAACAGTTTCTTCATCAATTCCGATATTATATTTACCATCCTCATAAAGAATCTTTCCGGCTACCATTGTCATTTTAACGTTCTGCTTGCTGCCGCTGAATACAATATTTCTTGCAATGTCGTTTAACGGCTGCATGTTTGGTTTACATAAGTCTATCATTATCATATCAGCCTGTTTCCCTTTAGCTAATACATCGCAATCATCAAGAAGCATTGCCTTAGCACCGTTTTTAGTTGCCATTTTAAGAACTGTAAGTGCATCAACAGCTGATGCGTTATTTTCCCTAAGCTTTGCAAGTCCTGTAACTAAGAACATTTCTCTAAACATGTCAAGACAGTTATTTGATGAAGGGCCATCCGTACCAAGTGCAACATTTAATCCGCTGTCAATAAACTTCTGAATAGGGGCAATACCTGATGCAAGCTTTGTATTTGATCCCGGATTAGAAATAACAGACATATCATGCTTTTTGAAAATCTTAATATCTTCATCTGTTAAATATACGCAATGGTATCCACCGCCGCCAAAGTCAAATAATCCGAGTGAATCAAGGAATACTGTCGGAGAAACCCCATATCTTCCTACACATTCATCAAATTCAACTTTAGTCTCTGAATTATGCGTATACATAGGCTGCTTATATTTATGTGCAAGGTCAGATAATTTCGTAAGAAGCTCTTTATCACATGTATACTCTGCATGGAATCCCATAAGCTGTGTAGAAAGAGGATTTTTACCGTTAATCTTTAAAAATCTGTCCTCAAACTCTTCTATAGAAGGGCCAAATTTGTTAATACCGCTTACCTGTACTATTCTCATTCCGCATTCTGTGAAAGCGTCAGCAATTGTATATGGTGTTAAATACATATCCATTGCAGCGGTAATTCCGCTTGTTAAATACTCCATAATTGCCAGCTTTGAAAGAAGCTTAACATCATCACCGCTCATGTTTGCTTCCATAGGGAAAATCTTAGTTTCAAGCCATTCCTTAAGCGGAAGTCCATCAGCATATGAACGCATTGCTGTCATTCCAGAATGCGTATGTGCATTTTTAAAGCCGGGCATAAGAAGATTACCTTTGCAGTCAATTTCTCTGTCAAATTTTAAAGCTGTGTTTGTTTCTTTACCTACGTATGAAATCTTTGAATCCTTTACATGAACTTCTCCAAAAAAGATTTCACGTAAATCACAGTCCTTCCCCTTTTCTTCTTCCATTGTAAGAATTCTGGCATTATAAAATCTTAAGTTCATTGTATTCTCCTTTACTGGTATATTATTTCTGTATTTACTAGATTAAGCTCTGCTGTTGTTCCGATGCTTGTATCAGAATAAGGCACAATTTTTTTACTTGCCAGCTCATCATATATTGCATTGTATTCAATATCTGAGAATGTGTTAAATTTGCCACTGTCCATAGTAAGCATTACGCCTTCTTCAGCACATGTAAGATGCCTTTCTTTTCCACCCTCAAAATTGCCGTTATAGTAATCGTTTAGAGCATCATAAACAGCTTTTTCCAGGTTTTTAACACATGAGAATACAACAGCAGGCGATTCATATCCGTGGTCGTAATCAGTTCCGATAACAGCTCCACTCTTTTCTTCCGCCGCTTTCATAACAGAGTTGCCGCCTTCTCCGCCGCAAGCCATTATGGCCTTAACGGAATAATCATAGAAAATAGCGGCCATATCCTGCACTCCCTGATTTATATCAAATGTACCTGTATAGGTATATGCTATATAGACCTTCTGCCCAAGTTCAATTCCTGCATAGTCTGCACCCTGAATAAAGCCATAGCCGTATCGTATTACTGATTCTTCTGCCATTCCTCCAAGGAAGCCAAGCCTTTCATAACCATCTCTTACAGCTGCATATCCTGCTAAAAATCCGGCTTCTTCCTCTGCAAATGTAATAGGCATAACATTTTCTGCAATTGTTGTATCAGAATAGTCCTCATTATGTGGCATGCCGTCAACAAGCACAAAATTAACTTTAGGATATAAAGCTGCAGCCTTATAGACTGCTTCTTCAAGCATATATGACGGACATACTATTATTTTTGCACCCTCATTTACTGCCAGTTCAATTTGCGCCAAATAGCCTTCAACAACGTTAACTTCAGGAACGAAAGCTTTGTAAGTCACATTTTTTTCATCGCAAAACTTAACTAACCCGGCATAACAGCTTTCATTATATCGTGCATCCTCAACAGTTCCTCCGTCAGTAATAAAAGCGACCTCACAGCTGTCCTTGCTTTTGCATCCTGCAAGTGATAAACATGCAGAAATAAGTAACAGTAACGGTATTAATTTAATTTTCATAAAATCTCCTCAATAATCGTTTTAATATCCATATATTCAAAGTTATCAAAGCTATTCTTGACTGCCTTGATTTTTTTATTAATATCAGGGCCGTAGTTATTGCTTAATAACAAATCTATTATTTCTTCACTTCTTCTAAGATTCATTGTGAGTATGCATTGTCTTAGTTCATCAAGCAATTCCTTGTCAATTTCAACAACTTCCATGTTATTTATTTCATCATTTGATTCTTCGACAAAAGCTTCTTCCTTAATAAGGTAATCCTTAACCTTTTCAAGTACATCTTTAAGATATCCAAATGTCTTATCACTGTTTTCAGAAATATATTCAGTATTATTTTCCTTGCCTGCCATTTCAAGAGCTTTAAACAAAGGTGAAATTCCACTTAAACCTACAGTTGCGGCACTTGATTTCAAGGCATGAACATTTGTTGTGTAAAGCTGTATGTTGCCTTCTTTAAACTGAAGCGGAACTTCTTCAAGCTTTTGCAGACCTTCATTATAAAACGAAAGCAATACAGAAATATAAGCTTCCTTATTTCCGCCCAGATTTGCAATGCCTAAGGAAGAATTAAACTCAAGTGGATTTATACTGTCTTCTGTTACATTATTTTCCCCCTTAGCACTTCCGGCTGTTTTCTTATTATCCGACTTAACAATTACTCTTAATTCTTTAGGCAGATAATTTCTAAGTGTCTTTTCCAAATGAATCCTGTTAATTGGTTTTGCAAGATAATCCGCAAAACCCTGTATTATCATTTCTTCTCTTATGTTATTTCCAAAATCTGCAGTTGTGCAAATACAAGGAGAAAAAGCATTTGCATTACTCAGCTTTTTAATTCTCCTAATCAGTTCAATACCATCCATTTCAGGCATCTTCTGATCTATGAACAAAATATCAAATTCATCTACTGCAAGAATATCAAGTGCTTCAGCGGCGGAGCTCACTGTTCTTGGCATAATTCCATATTCTTTAAGCAGACTTTCAAGAACTTTAAGATTAACAATCGAATCGTCTACGCAAAGTACCCTTGCATAAGGATATTTATATTCTTCCACTTTAAAGCTGTTTTTATACTTTTCTTCATCATATGAAAAAATTGATTCATAAAAGTTAAAAAGATAGAACGGTCTTCTTAAAACTTTACATTTTCCAAAATCACCGATACAGTTACTTTCAGAACCTATTACGAATACTTTATCTTCACATTCGTATGTCTTAATATACTCCTTAAGGTTTTCATATTCATTATCAGGAATATAAATTGCCGTAAATCTTCTGCTCTCAATTGCGTTTCTAAAGCTAAATGCAGAGTTTACAAATGTAACCGATGCATCAATTGATTCCATCATCTCTTTTAATAAAAAGCCTGCCTGCTTATCATTTACATATAAAAGAATAATAAGGTCATCGGAATCAGCAAAAGAAACGATAGGCTTATCGTCAACTACATAATTGTTGAACGAAAATTCAATAGCATTTCCGATACCGACTATACTGTCGATATTAATTTCTCCTCCCATAAGATTGACAATCTTTTTACATATCGAAAACTCAAGACCTATTCTGTTATAATCTGTTTTCTGTCTTGAATCATAATAAGAATATGCATTGTAAATAGATGTCATTTCATCTTGTGTAAGACCATTACCGTTTGATGCGATTCTAACAAGAAGCGTAATTATTCTCTTGTCTTTATCGTAATCAAAACTAACTTCAAAAATAACATTTGAGTTTTTATTTCTTAAAAGAGGACTTAATAAAAGATATCTAAATACCTGCTTAATTCTGACTTCATCTCCAAACAATCTGTCAGGAATATCTTTATTAATATTAACATTAAGATGAACGCTTTCTTTTGAGTAAATGTTTACTATATTATCAACTATTTCTTTAATTAGCTGCTTAAAGCTGTACTCATTATTGATAAGTTCCGCTCTTCCCGAATCAAGTTTTGAATACTCAAGTATGTTATTAATAATCTGTAACAGCTGACTTGATGCGGTTTTAATTGTATCAGTATATTCTCGTATGTTTTTATCAAGGTCATCCTTTAATATTAAATCAGTCATACCAATAATGGCATTCATCGGTGTTCTGATTTCGTGTGTCATATTTGCAAGGAATCTTCCCTTTGTATTCTCTGCCTTTATTACATAATCCTTGTCTCTTTCCACCATCTTATTCATTTTCTTTTGAACATAGCTCTGATATTCAAAAAGAATAATTATCGTTATTGCAATGATAAAAAAGGCAAATGCAAGAAT
>SFNX01000109.1 GCA_004552595.1 Lachnospiraceae bacterium
GTATGAAATATTGTCGGCAAGTGATTCAACATCAGTCTTAAGTCCAATCTTTGCAGTCTTTCCTTCTTCACTTATACCATTAAGAGTGACCTCAAATGTTTTATCTATTGTAAAAGTATTTGACTGTGTCGATCTTTCCTCTCCATTCAATATGAACAGTGAATTCTCAGGCTTTTCGCTGACATTCGACAATCCGAAGTAATTAACGGCTCCTTTAACCTTAGAAGTATTGTCATCGGTTATTTTAAACTGAAGTTCAGAATCATTTCTTACTCCCGATTCATCGGATTCAAGCCGTAACGCCATATTTCCGTTCTCATCTGTAACGGTTGAAGCCCGGATTCCGATATTAGACTTCGTAATAAGTCTTGCGAGTTTTTCCTCGATTGTCTTATTAGTATCTCCATCATTAATGTTGAACTGGAATTCATAATCCGTATCCCTTGAATTTACATCAAAAGAATATGATCCGGGTTCTAATCCCATTTCATTTTGAGGAAGGTATTTTCCAATATTCACCTGGGTGTTTGCAAGGCTCTTTACCTCTATTTCAAGAGAAGCGACGTCATTCTCCTTTTTCGTATCACCAATGAACGATGCGGTGACAATGCTTTCGTCCGATGAAGATACAGTCTTTTGCGATAGAAGTTCTCCATTGTCATCAGGAGTAACCGATGAAATTACATTCTTAAGGGAACGAGCGCTTTCCTTTAAAGATACGGCAAATTCCTGAGTCTTAGGCGAAGAATCAAGCAAGAAAAGCGGAGCATCTTTATTCATTTTGACAATGGAATTATAAACACCACGAAGCTCGCTCTTCTTATGGGTATCATACTTAGAGTTTGTACCCTCAGGCGCGTACGTGGTCATGAAATGATTATAGACTGTATTTAATGCAGCTATATTTGTAGCCATTGTGCCCCTCCTTTCCTCCATGAAATGAATGTACACTTATGAAATCATAATGAATATTGATTTCGGTATCTTCTTAAATCACCATCCTTGTGATTATAACCGGTTCGAAGATACAGTGCGGGCTTTTAACCTATTTATATATAGTCAATATAAACCTAAATTTTGTCAATGTCAACAAAATCAGCTAATTTAGTATATTTATATATTCTCCCACTTCCAGTTTGGACCTAGATTACGTGTGCGGTAATGATTTCTGCATAATGCAATGTATTTGTCGTTAGCACCAAGGCATACCTGTTCGCCATCAGTGATAATTTCACCTTTTTCATTAAGTCTTGTATTACATGTCGCGCCCTGTCCGCACCAGCATACTGTTTTAATTTCCTCAATAACGTCAGCCCATGCCAAAAGCCACATTGAGCCTTCAAAAAGCTCTCTTCTGAAATCAGTTCTTAATCCGTAGCAGATTACAGGAATATTCAGTTCATCAACAACATGAATAAAAAACTCAATGTCTGACTTCTTGCAAAACTGCGCTTCGTCTACTATGACGCAATCATATGCTTTTATTTCTTCGTCAGACATATTAACGAAGTTTTCAACAAAGTCACACTTCTTTTCAAGCCCCATACGGCTTTTGATTACGCCCTCTCCGTCTCTGTTATCAAGCCTTGGCTTTAATAAAAGCGCCTTTTTGCCTCTTTCATAATAATTGTATTCGACCATAAGGGCATTTGCCGTCTTTGAGCTTCCCATAGCTCCGTGTCTGAAATAAAGCTTTGCCATCTATTCTTCCTCTTCATCGTTTGTTTCAACAATATCCTGAGCTTCTTCCGTTTCTGTCGTTACTCTTAATTCAAGCTTTTTAAAAGATTTTAAATAATTGTAACTGATAATATATAAAGCAGCTGCCGTACCGACAGGCCAAATTGCCATGAGCCAGTTAGGATATTTAAGACTTGCTATAGTAGGAAATACAGTAAGTACTAATACGAAAAGCATCCTTGGGACATTGATATATGTGTATGCGATTGCACCTTTTATCGCTTCCTTTGTTGACATCTTAAATCTAGCCACTAAAGCAAATACTGCGAGGAATGCCATAGCTAAAAATACAGTAACTACTGCAAGAAGAATGACAAAAATTCTGTTATAGTTTTCAAATCCGTTTTTGTATATAAGATACCAGTCATAACTAAGGAAACAGCCAACAAGTAACTCAATAATCCAGATAACTGTTGACTGCTTAAAATTCTCTTTGAAACCTTTTATGAATGATTTAAAAAATCCGGCATCTTCGTCTCTTAAAAGCTTCATTCCAACATAATAGCCTGCAGTTATTGCTGCTCCCGCAGTAATAACAGGAAGCGAGAACAGCAAACATAATAACCCCACAAGCATATATTCCGAAGCTTTAGTAAGAAAGCTCATAAACGGACTGTCAAAACTGAAAAAATCCAATTTTAAAAACCTCTATTCCTTTACACCGCCTATTGTAAGTCCTGTTACGAAATATCTCTGCAGGAAAGGATAAAGACATACTATAGGAAGCATTGTAATAACTGTTGCAGCCGAACGTACCGTAACAGGTGTTACTCTGTTATCCGCAGCATTATTGACATTTACAGCATTACCACCCTGTTGCATTACTGAAGACAAAAGCTTCATAAGTTCGTACTGAAGAGTAGTATACTGATCCTTCATACGGTTGTAAAGCATTGCATCAAACCATGAGTTCCACTGATATACTGCAACGAACAATGTTATTGTAGCATAAACAGGCAGACAAAGTGGAGATATAATTTTAAGAAAAATTGTAAAGTGTCCTGCTCCGTCAAGCGATGCTGATTCCTCAAGCGAATCAGGAATACCCTGCATGAACGTTCTTATTACAAGCATATTAAATGCACTTACCATTCCCGGAATTACATATACCCAGAATGAATTTGTAAGATGCAATGACTTGTAAAGTAAGAGAACAGGAACAAGTCCGCCGTTTACGTACATTGTTATTACCCAGAATAAAGAAAATGATGCTTTAAACATAAATTTCTTTCTGCTTATTATGTACGCAAGAAGAGCATTTGTAACAAGTGATAAAACAGAGCCGATTACCGTTCTTGCCACTGTAATAACTGCCGCTGTTTTTATATTCTGTTTACCAAGGACCGTTGCATAGTTTTTGGTAGTAAAGACTCTAGGCCAGATATGAATGCCGCCTTTTACCGCATCAATACCATCGTTGAATGATACTGCTATTGTATTTACAACCGGATATAGTGTAATTATTACAAATACAGCCATGAATATACCGTTGCAAATATAAAATGCCAGGTCCCATCCTTTTAAGTGCTTTAACTTAGATTTTTTTGACATTTCACTACCTCCTAGAATAGACGTTCCTGACCGGCACGTTTGGCAATACTATTTGCAATCAGTATAAGGATAATTGATACCAGACTCTTAAACATACCTGCTGCGGTACCTAAAGAGAAGTCACTCTGACTTATTCCCCAGTTAAGAACATAAATATCAATAGTATCAGAAACTGATTTAATAAGGTCATTTCCTAACAGATACTGAACTTCAAATCCTGCATTAAGAACGTTACCTACGTTAATAAGTAAAAGAATAATAATTGTCGGTCTGATACTTGGAAGAGTAATATGTAAAATCTTGCTAAACCTTCCTGCTCCATCAATTGAAGCCGCTTCATATAGGCAAGGGTCAATCGCTGTAATGGCAGCAAGGTAAATAATTGCATTCCAGCCTGTTTCCTTCCATACATTGGCAAAGGCTACAATCGGCCAGAAATACTTGGTATCACCAAAGAATACAATCGGATTTCCTCCGAATGCTCTGATAACTTCGTTAACGATACCGTTTGTTGATAAAGCATCGTGCAATATACCTGTAACTATGATCCATGAAAGGAAATGCGGGAGATACGATATTGTCTGTATTCCTTTTTTTACAAGCGTATTCCTTACTTCATTTAAAAGAATGGCAAACAAGATAGCCATTACAAATGTGGCAATAAGATTTATTACACCCATTGCAAGTGTATTTCTGAATACACGGATAAATCTGTCATCCTCAAACAAAAACTTAAATTTTGCCAAACCTACCCATTTTGAATGTAATAATCCTGTCTTCGGTTTATAATTCTGAAACGCCATGACCCATCCGCCAAGGGGAATATAATAGAATATTAATCCGTATATGAAAAATATTGCGGCTGTAATAACAAGAAATGACTGTCTTTTCAATTCCGCAAATGTAACACGGTTTTTCCCGACATATGGCTGAGTCTTATTCACTTTTACACTTCCGGTTTTCTGACTCATAACTATCTCCTTCATAACATAGCATTTTACATAAATATGGCGCCTCACAGTGCTGACGCTATACTGTGGGCGCCACATTTATCTTAAGGACAATTCAAATTATTGATTTGCTCTTCTGTCAAGCTCTTCCTGCATTTCATCAAGGAATGCCTGAGGATTACATTCTTCATAAGCTGTCATATACTCAGCCCATGTCTTTTCAAAGTCGGAAGACATAACAACCTTTGGTAACCATTCGTGCTTTGTCTCGCCCATCTTTGTCCATGCTACTCCACCTTCTGTTTCAGTTGTCATTGAATTTGAGTATGAGTACATTGGGAACCAAGGACCATTCTCTTCTACAACTGAACCAATCATATCCGGATAACCGTGTGCACCGTATGCCTCGAAGCATTTAACCAATGGCTCATCCATATTAGATACGAATTCTGAATACTGCTCTGTTGGCTGCATTGCGTTCTTGCCATCTCTTGATGTTCCAAGCCACTGTGGCATGTATGAATAAGGACACATATGTGAAGCCTTATATGATTCTTCAGCACACTGTGCTCTCATTTCATCTGTTCTGTAGTATAATCCATCTTCGTCT
This sequence comes from Lachnospiraceae bacterium, assembly GCA_004552595.1. Classification (GTDB taxonomy): domain Bacteria; phylum Bacillota; class Clostridia; order Lachnospirales; family Lachnospiraceae; genus UBA2868. The sequence goes on from SFNX01000109.1 coordinate 4,852, forward strand.
ACAAGATAGTCAACACCTTCAACGCCCCAGAATCTTAAATCATGAATTTCCTGATCCAGAATATCGTTAAGGAACTTAAATGCTCTGTCTGGATCTTCACAGCTTGTAGTAACTGCGATACCTGATGATGTATTAACTGTATCAGCATATGTATGCCATCTGTTTTCCATACCCTTTTTAGCTGTAAGTCCAAGTGGAACATAGCTGCAGCCCTTCTCATCAAGACCTGTTGACTTGAATACGTCACGGATTGTGTAGTTGAAATCCCAGTTCTGGTCACACATACCAAGTACGCAGCCTGTTGAAAGCTTTGCAATATACTCATCGTATGTCTGTGTAGCAAATTCAGGATCAACGATTCCCTTGTTGAACTCTTCGTTGAGCTTTCCAAAATACATCTTAGCTGTTGGAGTTGTATTGTAGTCAACGATTGTTGGTGTTCCTGAGCTTGTATCTACGATAACTGAACCATCGTTAGGATAACCATCAAGGAATTCAGGAGCATTCTCTAAGCAGAAATATCTCCAGTCTTCACAAAGGATTGTGTAAGGGATGATTGGTGTACCATCCTCAAGCTCCTTATGATTCTCATAATATCCCTCTAAGAGATCGAAATATTCGTCAAGAGTTTCAATCTTTGGATATCCAGCTTCTTCAAGAACCTTAGCCTGTACCCAGAATGCTTCGTCATTATGCCATGTAGCCTTTGACTCGCCATATGTGTTTGTGAATACGTTAGCCCAGTAAATCTTACCATC
>SFNX01000110.1 GCA_004552595.1 Lachnospiraceae bacterium
CTCTGATGAGACAATCAAGGCTAAAGATGAAATTGCAGGTAAGACGGATGCAGTTACTGTTTATAAGGTTTCAGCTTCGGGTACTAACTTTACATCATCAGCAGCTTACGGACTTGACGGACAGACTGTTTCAATTACGGCAACTCCTAATTCAGGATATTCATTTAAGCAGTGGTCTGATGGAAATACTTCTAACCCAAGACAGGTTAAGGTTTCTGCATCAGGAACAAGATCTTTCCAGGCTGTTGCAGGGGATAGAGTTGCTAATTCTACAGGCGCAGGCGGTACAGATAATTCAGAACTTTATGATGATGTACCTAAGACAGCCGAGAGCAATTCGGCAATCTGGCTTATAGTATTTATGGTATTTGCAGTAATGGGAACTACTTACGCATTATATCTTCAGTTAAGAGCAGCTAATTCAAAGCATGATAGATAAATTCGAACACTTAAGAACCGGTAAAAAGCAGGCACTGCCCGGTAAGCCTTTTTACAGGACTTTGGGGCCGAATACAGAAATTTCAGATTACACAGTGGAGCAGGGCGAATTTGCTCCACTGCTTTTTGTATGTTTTTTTATTGTTGCTGTCTTCTCGGCGGCTCTTTGCCTATACAGATTTGGCGGCATGGATATGCACTACAATGACCAGATGAAAGAGTTACAGGAAGTGAAGGACTCGCTTGAGGACACTACACCTTCTGAACCTGTAGAGGAAGTTGCAGTAAGCGAGCCTGAAACGGAAGACTTATCTGATTATGGCACAAGGAAAAGGAACCACGTTAAGACTATGGATTCGCCTGAAATGCTTCCAAGCATGAAGGAACTCTATAACATGAATAATGATTTAGTCGGCTGGCTTTCAATAGAAGACACGAACATTGATTATCATCTCATGCAGTGCAAGGAAGATGAGAAATACTACCTCGACAGAGATTTCCAGAAGAATTATTCGGCTAATGGTTCGCTTATACTTGATAACGATTCGGATATTGGTACGGGAACCAAAATAAACAACTATGACGATGGTACACTCCCGTCTACGAACCTTATTATCCATGGCCACAATATGAAGAATGGTGCAATGTTCGGAAGTCTTGACAAGTATCGTCAGCAGGAATTTTGTGCATCGCACAATACTATCAAGCTGACTACTTTGTATGAAGAGCGCGAGTATGAAATTATGGCTGTATGCCTATCGCAGGTATTCCTTAAATCACAGACAGATGTATTTAAGTACTACAAATTCTTCGAGGCATACACAGAAGAAGAATTTAATGATTTCTATGAGAATATTAAAAACATTGAGCTTTATGATACAGGAGTTGAGGCAAAGTACGGTGATGAGTTTATCACTCTTTCCGTGTGTGCTTATCACGTGGAGAACGGCCGACTTATCGTAGTCGGAAAGAGGGTTAAGTAATCAGGGTCAGTTATTAGGGGTTAATTATGACAAGAGAAGAACTGTTAAGCATTACAATCGAGAAAACGTCAGATGAAAAGTATCAGGAGATTAAGAATACGCTTGGCGAGCTTGAAAAGCCGGTTGACGGACTTGGAAGATTCGAAGAAATAATATGTAAAATCGGTGCAATTAAGCAGACTTCAAAGCCTGATATTTCAAATAAAACACTTGTTGTAATGTGTGCCGACAACGGGATTTTGGAAGAAGGGGTTTCTGATGTCGGCGGATATGTTACCGGCGTAACGGCTAAGAATATGAGCGAGGGAAAGTCTCTTGTTAATCTTCTTGCCGAAAACTCAGGTATTAATATTCTTCCGATAGATATAGGCATCAATGGAGACATTGAAGGCGGAAGCCTGTTAGTTAATAAAATTGCAAAAGGAACTAAGAATTTCCTAAAAGAGCCTGCAATGAGTGAAGAAGAGGCATTAAGTGCGATTTCTTTTGGAATCAACATTGTAAAAAAGCTTAAGGATGAGGGCACAGGTATCATACTTACAGGTGATATGGGAGTTGGCAATTCGACTACTGCCGTTGCTTTGATTTGTGCCATTCTTGAGGGAGACCCTAACGTTCTTACAGGCAGAAGCGTCGGACTTTCCGATTCGCTCTATCAGAACAAGCTAAATGTAATATTTGAAGGGCTTCATAAATACGGCTACGACCTGGATAATATTTTGGTTTACGGTGGCTGCGACTTTTCAGAGAGAGAAGAAAAGCAAAAGGAACGCGTTTTTGAAATGGTTACAAACCTTGGCGGTCTTGATATTGCAGGTCTCATCGGAATATATATCGGCGGTGCAATGTACCACGTTCCGGTTGTCGTAGACGGAATTATCTCAGCAGCAGCTGCGCTTGCGGCAGAGAATATGATTAGCGGGTGCAAGGATTATATGATAGGCTCTCATTTTGGCAAGGAGCCTGCAACCGAGATAGTGTTTAACGAGTTAGAGATTGAGCCTGTAATAAATGCTGAAATGACAGCAGGCGAGGGCGTTGGTGCGGTAATGCTAATGCCGCTTATCGACATGGTCATGAACATGTATTATAAACTTAAACCAAGTGAAGAGCTTGATTTTGACGGAGTTTAGAATGATTTCAGTAGTATTTGGCAGTAAAAAAAGTAAAAAGACGGCTTTTGCAGAGGACTTACTTAACGGCTATTTAGGGAGCAAATATTTCATTGCCTCGATGCGTCCTCTAGGCGATAGTGATAAAGAAAAGGTTGAAAGGTTTAGAAAGCAGCGCGAGGGAAAAGGCTTTGTTACTATTGAGCAGGATGTGGCAATAGTAAAGGCGATAGATAAAATCAAGTGGATGGAGAGTCTGCTTGGAACTAACGACAGTGAAAATGCCGGTAAAAAGGCAGCACTGATAGCGAATATTCCTGCTATCTGTGCCAACGAGATGTTTCTTAAGTCGGGCGAAATAGTAAGCAGTAAGGATGTTGAGCAGACTATACTTATGGGACTTGCATTCCTTAAGGAATATTTCACTGATATAGTAGTGATTTCTGATGAAGAGGCTGATCTTATGTACTATGCAGATGCAGATACTAAATCAGGAATAGAAAACGGATTTTATAAAGATACAACAGAATACGAAAAAACGATGAATGAATTAAACGCATCGCTTAAGAATTTATCTGACGAAATATACATATATGATAAGGACAGGCTCCGATTTGAACGGTTGTAAATATAGACTAAAGATGTTATTATTTACATAACTAGAGATGTTTTATGAGGGTTTTTATATGAGAATAGCACCGATAGGATTTTCTTCATATCAAAACTTTATAAGTGGGACACAGGGCGTTCAGGTTGCTCAGGGTGCGCAGGGTGTTCAAGGGGCTCAGGCGGTTGAAAATGCAGAGGCTTCAAAGCCTGTCATTAACCCTGGAGAGTCTGATGTCAAGGCGCCGGGAAGAACATCAGCTCCTTCTGAGTGTGAGACTTGTAAGAACCGAAAGTATCAGGACGGGTCTGATGAGAATGTTTCGTTTAAGGCGGCTGCCCACATATCTCCTGAAGCATCAGCAGCAAGGGTTAGAGGTCATGAGCAGGAGCATGTAGCCAATGCATATAAGAAGGCAGCTCAGGATAACGGCAAGGTATTGCAGGCAAGCGTATCACTTAAGACTGCGATATGTCCTGAATGCGGACGCTCATATGTATCAGGCGGTACCACATCAACCAGGATTAAGTATTCAAAAGACTCAGAGACAAACCCTTATGCTAAGGATAGAAAGGCTATTCAGGGACAGGCAGTGGTTGGCCAGAATCTTGATTTTGCAGTATAGGAAAGATAAGAATGTTCGTCGGGTAAGGTTTTCTTACCCGACTTTTATAAAGGTAGGAAAATGAAAAGAGCTAGAGATTATAAGAGACTTGCAAGCGAGAGGATGTTTACCAAGTTTGGAAAGCTTGCGGGAGCAACAGCCATTTATGGCGCAGTTTATGGTGCAGTCATTATGGCGGCATTAATTGTATACACACTTAACTTAATTACAAAGGGTGTCTTTGCATCAATTGCAACAATGCAGATGTACTTAGATGAGACAGTTAATTCACCTGTTTACATGATTTCATTTGAGGTAATAATTCTTCTTATCGGTGCAGTACTAAGCACACTGGCAGTAGGAATTCAGCACATGTGTCTTAAGTGTGCAAGAAAAGAAGAAGTAAAGTTTTCTGATCTGTTATATGTAATTAAGAATAATCCTGACAAGGTGATTATTATATACATTATAGAGCAGCTGTTAATGATATTATTTGCGCTTCCTGCAAATCTTATTTCGATTTACACTGATGTTGAAAACAATATCGCGATGTTTATTCTTTCTTATGTGCTATTGTTCGCAAGTTATATTGCCGATATAATAATAGCAACATTGTTTTCACAGGCATTGTTCTTATACATTGATAACCCTTCTGAGAAAACTCTTTCATGTATTGAGATGAGTGTTCAGGTAATGAAGAAGCACATCGGGAAATATGTAATTTTACTGATAAGCTTTATCCCGTTATACATTCTTGCTTCATTATCGTTCGGACTATTCCTTATATGGGTCATTCCGTATAAAAATACAACACTTGCATTATTCTATATGCAGTTAAAAGGGGAACTTGGTGACGGACAGAATGTAGAAGGCGCCTAATGAGAATTAATTGGGAGTATAATTAATGAAACTTATTTTTAGACGGAATATTTTATATTTTCTGTTGATTATAACTATGTCGGTTTCGTTTTGCGGTTGCAATAAAGATGCCAACGCAAATGAAGATGCAGCCAATGAAGCTACTGATGATTCCAATGCAAATGAAGACGCAGAGCCTACAAATGCCGATGATTCAGGTGAGCAGGAAACACCTGATAATGAACAGGCAGCTTCGGGAGCAAGTGCAGAACCGGCTAAAACGGCAATAGCAGAGAGAAGTCCTGTTGAAATAACACGTATTGAGGTTCCAAAAGAACAGAATACGGATGACGTAGAAGATACTACTGAGCCTGAGCCTGAAAAGCACGAGGTGACACCGGACAGATTCCCGGTTGATAAGTGCCAGGTTGAGGTTAACGGACTATATCAGGTTAAGCTTGCCAAAGATTTACTAAAAGAAGTAAATAAAAGAAGAGCCGACAGAAAGCTTACGGCTCTTACAGAAAATCAAAGTCTACAGGCGTGTGCGGATGCAAGATGCAAAGAACAGACATATTTTATAGGTCATTTCAGACCTGACGGCTCTGCATTTGATTCAGTCGGAAAAGGATACGTTCAGGGCGAATGTATCGCAGTCGACTACAGGAGCGTTAACGACATTATGGAAGCATGGTTTTCCGTTAATGAAAGTCGTTATCAGATAATGAATCCTGATTACACGCAGTGTGGAATATCAATTTATGATATCGACGGTACATATTATATTGCCGCAGAATTTGGATACTAGAATCGTCCTTAACTACAGTCGCATTGTTAAGGCGATTCTTTTTTTGGCCATATCTATTGA
>SFNX01000111.1 GCA_004552595.1 Lachnospiraceae bacterium
ACTACTGCAGAACGCTTAACAACTGCTGAGTCAGGAGCAAGATTTCCTTTAAGAACAGCAATACCGCCTGTAACGGAATATGGATTCTCAACAGGTCTTATTATTTCCGGATTTGTATTAATGCATCCCTTAATATTCTCTCCTACCGTCTTTCCTGTAACGGTAATACAATCAAGATTAAGAAGATTCTTCTTATTAAGCTCGTTCATAACAGCATATACGCCGCCTGCTTCATTAAGATCTTCAATATATGTAGGACCTGCCGGTGCCAAATGACAAAGGTTAGGTGTCCTTGCTGATATTTCATTTGCAATATCAACATTAAGGTTAACTCCTGCCTCATGTGCAATTGCAGGGAGATGAAGCATTGAATTGGTTGAACATCCTAAAGCCATATCAACTGTAAGTGCATTAATAAATGCTTTCTCAGTCATAATGTCTCTTGGACGAATATTCTTTTCAAGAAGCTCCATAACCTTCATTCCGGCATGCTTAGCAAGTCTTATTCTCTCTGAAAATACTGCAGGAATAGTACCATTTCCTTTAAGTCCCATTCCTAAAGCCTCTGTAAGACAGTTCATTGAGTTTGCAGTATACATTCCCGAACATGAGCCACATGTAGGACACACTTTTTCTTCCATGTATCTAAGCTCTTCATCATCAATTGTTCCGGCCGCATGAGCACCTACAGCTTCAAACATACTTGATAATGATGTCTTTTTACCATGAACACGACCTGCAAGCATAGGTCCGCCTGAAACAAATATAGTCGGAACATTAATTCGTGCTGCCGCCATTAATAATCCCGGAACATTTTTATCACAGTTTGGAACCATTACTAAAGCATCAAACTGATGTGCAAGTGCCATACATTCTGTTGAATCGGCAATCAAATCTCTGGTAACAAGCGAATATTTCATACCCGAATGTCCCATTGCAATTCCGTCACATACTGCAATTGCCGGAAATACAACAGGTGTTCCGCCTGCCATTGCAACGCCCAACTTAACAGCGTTTACAATTTTATCGATATTCATATGCCCCGGTACTATCTCATTATATGAGCTTACAATACCTACTAACGGCCTATCCATTTCTTCCTTTGTGTATCCCAATGCATTAAAAAGGGATCTGTGCGGTGCCTGCTGAGCACCTTTCTTTACTGCATCACTCTTCATATTAGTCTCCCGGAACCATTACTTTGTTTCGCTTACCGCACCAGGCTTTTCTGCCTGAACAATTGCTGACTTCTGCATCGGAATACGGCAGTTTTTGTTATTACCGAATTCTACAATAACTGTATCAGCATCTTCTGCTATATCAATAACTACTCCATAAAATCCTGAAGTTGTAAGAATTGTATCTCCGATTGCAAGCTCAGCAAGCATAGCCTGAATTCTCTTCTGTTCCTTCTTCTGTGGTCTTGAAAGTAAATAAAACATTCCACCAATGAGAACTACATAAATAATAAGTATTAATCCACCCTGTGAATTTAATCCTGTTGTGTTACTTAATATAATCGACATATTGTCCTCCTCATTAAAAAATACATAATTTGCGTAATTTACCGCACTCTACAAATAATACAATATTTAGTCTGTTTTAACAAGAAGATAAACATATTAGTTATCAAGTTTCACCGTTCACTTTTTTAAGTTTATCTTCTTTATATGATTTAAAATATCCACCTCTTATTGCATCACGGATTTCTTCCATCATCGTGTTATAAAAATACAAATTATGCATAACACATAATCTCATGCCAAGCATTTCCTTTGCCTTTAATAAATGTCTTATATATGCTCTTGAATATGTTTTACATACTTTACATGAACATGTCTCATCAATCGGTGTCATATCTTTTTCATATTGTGCGTTAAATAAATTAAGTTTACCATTATTTGTATACACATGTCCGTGCCTTCCGTTTCTTGATGGATATACACAATCAAAGAAATCTATTCCTCTGTCTACACCTTCCAATATATTAGCAGGAGTTCCTACTCCCATAAGGTAAGTAGGCTTATCTTTAGGAAGGTAATCAATTACTGCTTCGATAGTTTCATACATCTGCTCATGAGACTCACCGACTGCAAGTCCGCCTATTGCATAGCCTTTTAAGTCCAAATCCGAAATAGCCTTTGCATGTTCTATCCTTATATCCTTATAAATGGCACCCTGATTAATTCCAAATAAAATCTGTTCCTTATTAATTGTATCCTCAAGCGAATTAAGCCTGTTCATTTCCGTTTTACAACGTTTTAGCCACCTTGTCGTTCTTAATACAGAGTCATTCACATATCTTTTATCTGCAAGTGCCGGTGCACATTCATCAAATGCCATTGCAATTGTAGATGCAAGATTTGACTGGATTCTCATGCTCTCTTCAGGCCCCATAAATATTTTTCTGCCATCAACATGAGAATTAAATGTCACACCTTCTTCTTTGATTTTTCTAAGTGAACTTAGCGAAAACACCTGAAATCCGCCCGAATCTGTTAAAATCGGCTTGTCCCAAACCATGAACTTATGTAAACCGCCCAATTCCTTTATTAATTTGTCTCCGGGTCTTACATGAAGATGATATGTGTTTGAAAGTTCAATCTGTGTCTTTAAATCATGCAAATCATCAGTTGATACAGCCCCTTTAATTGCCGCTGCCGTACCGACGTTCATAAATACAGGCGTCTCAACTGTTCCGTGAACAGTTTCAAAATGTGCGCTTTTTGCATTTCCTTCTCTTGCTATAACTGTGTATTTACTCATTTCCACCTCTATAATAAAATAAAAAAGAGAGTTTTCCCGTTCTTAGTCCAATAATCTTATTGAAAAGTCAAAAAAGAAAGAGAACTCTCACTTGTGCATTGTAACACTTTTATATAATGTCTACCATATTTTGCAATGAAAAAATATATATAGTATTATATTGAAGTAATTTTATTTTAAAAAGATATAAGGCAGGATTTATAATGGCAGGCTCAACATTTGGAAAAAAATTCAAAGTAATGACATGGGGTGAATCTCACGGCCAAGCTCTTGGTGTTGTAATAGACGGTTGCCCGGCCGGTCTTATGCTTAATGAAGATGATATCCAGAAATATCTTGATTTAAGAAAGCCGGGACAGAATAAATATGCAACACAACGAAACGAAGATGATAAGGTTGAAATACTCTCAGGCATCTTTCAAGGCAAAACAACAGGAACTCCTATATCTCTTATCATTTATAACAAATCGCAAAGATCATCTGATTACTCAGAAATAGCTTCATATTATCGTCCGGGTCACGCCGACTATACTTTTGATATAAAGTATGGATTCAGGGACTATAGAGGCGGCGGACGTTCATCAGGGCGTGAAACTACAGCACGTGTTGCAGCCGGAGCCATAGCACTGAAGCTGTTAGGTCTTTTTGGTGTTGAATTTACAACTTATGCAAAACAAATCGGTCCATTTGAAATAAATATGGATAATTTTGATAAAAGTAACATTTCAGAAGATCTTTTAAGAATGCCTGATAAGGAAACTTCACTAAAAGCTCAGGAATACCTCGATAAGGTAAGAGCGGAAAAAGACTCCGTAGGCGGAATAATTGAATGCAGAATCGATGGAGTATATCCCGGTCTTGGAGATCCTGTATTTGATAAGCTTGATGCAAGACTTGCATATGCAATAATGAGTATTGGCGCCGTTAAAGGAATTGAATTTGGTGAAGGTTTTAATGTTGCCAACCTTAAAGGCAGTGAAAATAATGATGAGTTCTACATAAATAAAGATGTTTCGAATAAGTCCTTTGATTTAATTAAGGATGTATCAAAGAAAACGAATCATTCGGGCGGAGTCCTTGGTGGAATGTCAGATGGCTCAACTATTGTTTTCAGATGCGCAATAAAGCCTACCCCATCAATTGCAAAAGAACAGAGAACAATAAATAAAAACGGTGAAGATATCACCGTTTCTATAAAGGGAAGGCACGATCCGATAATCGTTCCGCGCGCGGTAGTTGTCGTCGAAGCTATGGCTGCTCTCACAATTCTTGATGCAATGCTTGAAAATATGGGGACTACCGTTCAAATGTAAATTATTATTTTATTCAAATTCAAGGAGGGTAATTGTATTACCCTCTTTTACTTTCATTTCAGGTCCGTTCATTACTATGATATTTTTTTCAAGGTCAACATTGAAAAATGTCATTGTGCCTGACTGATGGTTAAGGCTTATTAAATGTTTATTATCAGGGAACACTGCAATATCCTTAGGATAGTCACCGCTGATTGGTAACACAAATCTCTTCTTTAATTCTCCGTTGTCGTGATTAATCTCAAATACACCGACACTGTTATCACCTGCATTAGAACAGAAAATGAACTTTCCGTCCTTACTGAACTTCATCGCACATGCGGCAGAATCAGCCGAATGATAATCGTTAAGAGTAGAAATTTTCTGTATTTTCTCAAATTCAGGCTTTCCGCTATTATCTTTGTATGAGTATGCCACAATTGAATTGTTCATTTCGTGGATAACATATGCAAATTTACCGTCCTTAGTAAATTTAATGTACTTAGGTCCTGATTCCTGTTCTGAACGCAAAGCATCAATAAGCTTTAATGTTCCTGTATTTTGATCAAATTTATATATTTTAACGTGGTCAATTCCGGAATCAGTTGCACATAAGTATTTATTATCTCTGGTCATCTTGACGCATCTGACGTGAGGTCTTGATGTTCTTTCAGAAATACTTCCCATTCCCTGATGGAAAACCTCATCGGTAATTGTACCGATTGAACCGTCCTCGTTAAGAGACAAGACGGTGATTTTACCGTCATGATAACCTGCAACAAACATATATCTGTCAGTATAATCGGTAGAAATGTAACAGCCTCTCATACCGTTTATTGAAGCCATGTTAATCATCTCAAGTCCTAAATCTTCAGTAATTCTGAATGCTTCTACTCCGAAATCAGTAATTGAGTAAATATATTTCTGGTTATGGGAAATAGTTAAGTACGAGGAGTTCTTAATTGCAATCTCTTCCCTCTCAACTAATCTTCCATTATTAATATCAACATCATAAATACGAATTCCTTTGTCATTGCTTCTTGTATATGTTGAAACATAAGCAATATACTTTTTTGCCATAATTTTCCTCAGTCCTTAAATGATTACTGTCAATACTTTATTTTCAGTGTTTTTCGTTCAAGAAATATACTACCATATTTTTGAAAATATATAAATATTCATTGACTTTTATATAAAAATTTAATAGTATTTTCTAAGTTGCTTTATAATAGGTACATGCGGTACCAAATAAGCTGTTTGCCACTAACTATGGCCATGGATTAAACACACGGGGTAGTAAGAAATGAGCAAAAGATTAATTGAGCTTAAAAACATATCTAAATCATTCGATAATCAACTCGTTATCGACGAGCTTGATTTATA
>SFNX01000112.1 GCA_004552595.1 Lachnospiraceae bacterium
GGGAACCGGTGGTGGAATCAGCATAATGGATGGATACAGAATGGACAGAACGATTCTTTCATCTAAGGATATGCAAATGATTATGGCCGGACTACGAAGCCTGGATAGTGTTAGTGGCAGCAATTATTATAGCCGGCTTATGGAGAAAATCAAGGCCGGTTCCACAGAGTTTGTCAGTGGTTCAGAATCAATTCTTATTGATTTATCTTCCTGGAATAAGGATTCTATATCACCTAAAATCGAACTGATACAGGATGCCATTGAACTTGGGAAAACAGTTAAATTTGAATATTATTCACCAAAGGGAAACTCTGAAAGAGAGATTGAACCGTACTATCTGATTTTTAAGTGGTCGAGTTAAATTGCACATGTAAGAAACTTTGAAAAAAGAAGCGATGTGCCAATGCCTGATTTATCAAATGAGAGAGTATTTCCTTCAAAGGGTAAAGTAAAAGCTGTTTTTGATCCATCCATGAAATGGCATCTGATTGAGGACTATGGAATAGAGTCTTTCACAGAACTACCGGATGGAAAACTCCTATTTGAACATGAATACGCTGATGACGATGGACTTTTGTCCTGGATGCTTTCAATGAGGGATAAGGTTACCGTTATTGAACCTGAAACCATAAGGCAGAAACTATTTCATATCACTACAGAACTTACAGAAAAATATAGGAAGGAATCAGTGAAATGAGATGGTTTAAGGAGGTTTAAAATGGCATTTGACTTTAAGAAAGAGTATAAGGAATTTTATATGCCGGGGAATACACCGGATATTGTGACGGTTCCGAAGGCAAACTATATTGCAGTAAGAGGGAAAGGGAATCCAAATGAGGAAGGCGGAGCATATCAGCAGGCTGTGGGAATCCTGTATGCAATTGCATATACGTTGAAGATGAGTTATAAGTCAGATTATAAGATAGAAGGTTTCTTTGAGTATGTAGTTCCTCCGTTAGAAGGCTTTTGGTGGCAGGATGGTGTAGATGGCTGTGACTATAGCAGTAAAGCGGAATTTAACTGGATATCGGTAATCAGACTGCCTGATTTTGTAACAAAAGAGGATTTTGACTGGGCGGTAAAAACCGCATCTGAAAAGAAGAAAATAGATTGTTCTAAAGCAGAATATTTGACGGTGGAAGAAGGCTTATGTGTACAGATTATGCATCATGGACCTTTTGATGATGAGCCTGCTACAGTTGCTCTTATGAATCAATATATCAAAGAGAACGGATATAAGAATGATTTTAGTAATGGCAGACTGCATCACGAAATCTATATGACTGATGCAAGAAAGGTCACTCCGGAAAAATGGAAGACCGTGATTAGGCATCCAATCTGTAAAATCTGCAATTAGTTATGTTCCTACAGCAACCTATGAATTGCCGATTGAACATTCTTTTTAACCGATAAAAAAGAGTTGATTGAATACGGATATAAGGTAGGATAAATATCCATGAAAGAACAAACTGTTGAGTTTATAAAAGAGCAGTAAGTTCAGATTTCGTTAACGATGGAGAGAATGAGACAATCTGATGATAAAAACTGTGCATTATTATTTGATAAAAACTGTGTATTTTTATCTTGTAATTTATAGGTGGAAAAAGGTTGGCATTTCGGCTGAAATATCAATTGATTCGGCTGAAATATCAAAAGTGAATTGACATCTCGGGCGAAATATCAAAGTTTCGAGCGAAATGTCAAAGTCAATTTGATAATTTGCGAAAAAGATGGGCATAATATGTTATCGAAATGTAATCGAAATGTAATCGAATACTCAATTGTAATCCGAAATTCCATACCCTCTAATTCGGATACTCCTTACATCATTTGAATAGATGTTACAGAGAGAGGCATGGATTCTCTCTTACAGACTATGCCGAAGAATAATTAAACAATCTTATATTTAATGTCATTAAAAAAACTTCGGCATAGTCCGTCTTATCCTTAATTATGTATAATTCTGACAATGGTAGTGAATTCTCTAATCCTAAGGCCATTGAATATAGGGAATATCCTGTTGATGGAAAAGGATTAAGGACTATCATTTAAGGTTTTATATTGGATTAAAGAAAAAAATTTCGTATTATAAAGATAAATAATCGATTTGGTTGATTTATTAGTCGTGTACTTACGTTTATATAGCAGAAGGGTGGAATAGGATAAACTATGGAAAAATCAAAACATGTATTCCCTACAATTAACCTTAAAGAAACCGGCATCAATCTTCGCCGAATTATGGACAAGCGCGGGATTACGCCGAAAGACATAAAAGAATATTTAAACCTTACAAGTGTGCAAAGTGTATACAATTGGTGTAGTGGTATCAATATGCCAACGATTGACAATCTGTATGCATTGAGTCAACTTCTTCAGGTGCCGATAGATGAAATCGTTTGTGGCAATAGAAAAGCAATTATGCCTGAACCAATTGTTATAATAGAAAATCCAAGAACCAGAAGATTGTATGTATATTATAAACAACTAAATAGGATGCTGGCTGCGTAAATACAAACAAAAATTAAAGCACAGCTGGAATGACAAATATAGAATCCTCTTGCAAAATGAAAGTATAACATTTTGTAGGAGGATTTTTTTATGCAAAGAAAAGTAAATGTAGTAGAAGATTTGGATGGAAACAAGATTGTATTCATTCATGATGTGAGGTTCAAAGGGAAACGTTCAATAGAATGGATTGATGTTGAAACGTATTTGAAAGAGTTTGTGGGAGAATCATATGTGATAGAAGATACAAACGACATGATTTACATAGGAGCGGATTTCCCAGATGAATATGCACATTCTGAGTATACAACATCCTTAAAAGGTGCAAATGCAAAAGCCAAGGCCAATGCGTCACAAGGAGTTCCGGAATTGATAGAAATTGCAACTGGAAAAGAATATAGGAAAAATACGAAAATGAAACACAGTAAAGATGCAAAGTTTGGATGGTATAGATATACTTCCAGATTTGCCTTACCTGTATATAAGGAGAGTGGAGAAGTGGAAAGATATAATGTGTTCAACGTGATAATGGTAGTAAGACATGCCCAGGACGGAAAACTATATTTATACGATCTTGTAAACATAAAAAAAGAAACGAGCAACCTTTTCCAGTCGTGAGACCTTACTCAGCAAAAAACCCATTTCTTGAATCTATAATATGAAATTCATCATGAATAGTCAAGAAGAAAATCGGATAACACCGAATGTATCAGGGGTTAGAGAAAAAAGTTTGAAAAGAGGATGAATATGGCTAGAAAAACAGTGGCCCTTTTGCCAAGTACAGAGCGAGCATTGGAAAAAGTGGGGGCAAATATAAAGAGAGCAAGATTACGTAGAAATATACGGGCAGAGCTTCTGGCAGAACGAGCCGGTATTAGTGTAGATACACTTTCATCGATAGAGAAAGGTATAAGTACTGTTTCGATTGGTGCATATGCAGCAGTATTGTTCTCTCTTGGAATGGAGAAAGATCTTGAACTGCTGGGAGAAGATGAAGAAGAAAAGCGAAGATATAGAGAGCTTAATCTGAAGATGCGTGAGCGGGCAACGAAAAGGCCCAAAGAGAAAAAAATCAAACGAGGAGATGGACCGATGATATACATAACCGGTGACTGTCATGGGGAGTTTGAGAAGTTTGATATAGACTTATTTCCGGAGCAAAAAGAAATGACCAAAGAAGACTTTATGATTATTTGTGGTGATTTTGGCGTAATATGGGATAAGGATGCATCTGGAGGATGGGAAACAAAAATGCTTGAAGAATTGGAGGGCAAACCATTTACTACATTGTTTGTAGATGGGAATCATGAAAATTTTGACAGGCTTTACAACTATCCCGTAGAAGAATGGAATGGAGGAAAAGTTCATAAAATCAGACCGTCTGTGATACACCTGATGAGAGGTCAGGTGTTCACAATTGCAGGTAAGAAGATATTTACCTTTGGCGGAGCCAAAAGTCATGACATTTCCGGAGGAATTTTAGAATATGATGATCCGGATTTTTATAAAAAAAGAATGGCATTGGAGGAGAATTTTAAGTCATATAGAGTGAATCATTATAGCTGGTGGGAGCAGGAATTACCATCGGAAGAGGAGATGATGGAAGGAATTACAAATTTGCAAGCATATGGAAATGAAGTTGATTTTATAGTATCTCACTGCTGTGCAGCAAGTACCCAAGCATTAATTGGTGGTGGTAAGTATAAGAGAGATTATTTGAATGAATATCTTGAAAAAATACGTCAGAGTGTACAGTTCAAAAAGTGGTTTTTCGGGCATTACCATAATAATAGGAGTGTAAATGCGCAAGAGATACTTTTATATGAGCAAATAATGAGGATTGTATAATGGAGGAGTTGGCGATGGAAGAGAATAAAATTACTGCAATCACCAAAGAAAGGACAGATATGCTTAGAGAAGCATATAAGGATACCTTGGAAATACTGGATGCATACGACCATCAAACACTGACTCGTCCGGAAGGGACATATTACGATGGGAACGAATCTATTGAAGAAGTGGCGGTAAATATGTTGTATGACATGATAAAGAATCCGGTTTGGTATGACTGCGATAAACAAAAGGCAGCAATCAAGTTCTTGCTGTTTTTGGAATGGAACAATGCGCTGTTTGTTGATGGCGAAAAAAGAATCAGTGATTCCTTATTTGTTGCACTTATCCTTATGATAGATAAGTCCAGGGATGAGGATAAAGAGATGATAATTAGGACAGTGCTGAATTGTATATGTTAACTTGATGTTCTAGATTGCAACTTCAAGTTATAGATTTGAGGTCACAAATTGTGACCTTAGAGGAATAGCAAATAGGAAACTTGAGGTGCCAAATTGGAACCTCAAGTTGAGCAAGTAGCGATAGGAGGAACTGATGAAGAGGAAGAAAATTGAACTAGAATGGTTCGTATATGTACATGGGCTTAATTGCAACGGATTTCGGAAAGAGAACGTTTTTAATAATATCAAATTTGAGGAATATACTATAAAGCATTTGAAGGAATGTTCGACAAAAGAGGAGTTTGCAGAAAGAATTTCGCGTGAATTATTCTATTATTTTGGTTCAAAATGCGAGTATGAGATGATAATTACAAGAAAGGATAGCAAAATAACGCTATCACCTTGGATGGGAAATAAAGAGGATATATTAGATGTTACGGATGATGCGGATTTCAACTGGAATGGATTTTATGAGAAAATGGAACAAAGATATAGAAAGTTTGAGGATTCCATAAAATTTGATGTCAATGACAAGATAAAGTTTAGATTTGAAAAATTTATAGACTATTGTTGGAATTGCAAATTATAGCATTTGTTGTATATACAACCTTTCTGACGGTTGGTGATAACTTGAAGATAGGTGAAACAGCATACTGGGCAAAAAGGAGTAAATAAAAACTATGATAAAGATATTATTTGTGTGCCACGGCA
>SFNX01000113.1 GCA_004552595.1 Lachnospiraceae bacterium
GATTGTTAAGGAGTTCCGCCACCCTTGACAGCATAAAAAGAACTGCTGTCAGGTAATTACCGACGGCGAAGAACTCAAGAATAGATAGATTTTCTCCGTCGCTGACAACAGTGTAGCAGTTCTTTTTATTTAGCTATCAAGGGCAAGCCGCTTCGCGGTGGCTGGTATTAAACCTCTGGCTCTGAATCTAAGAATAGATAGTGGCTTCGCCGTTTTGGATATTTAAGATTGTCTGTTGTCCGAGAGCAATGAGCATTTGCCATTTACCTGGCATGTTGTCTATATACTTTAAGTCTTCAATCTCATTGAGAACTCTGTAGTGGTTATGCTCGTGAGGACGTAAGAAGTTATAGTAGGTAACCCAGAGAGCCAGGTCATAGTTGGCACCGTCGATGTTATCGAAACCATTGGTTGGTCTGTAGGAAGCTTTGTAAGTGCGGTTTAGTCTCTCAATCATCTGCTTATAAGGTCTGAACTGTGTAGATACAGCATCGTCGTTGGTAAGTCCAATAACCTGAGTGATTTCAAACTTAAAATCATCACCGAATTCACGAAGAAACTGTTGTGCAGCAAGAACATAAGCACTGTATCCATCTGCAATGAAACGGAAGTTTTCAGGAAGCTTTTTAAGCTTATTGAATGCCATTCTCATAGCAAGTATACAGGCGCCAACATCTCTCTCTGACGATATACGATAACCGATGATGGAGCGTTTGGCGGCATCCATTATGAACCAGATATAGCCTCTGATACCACGAACTTTGATATAGGTTTCATCAGCAGTAAATACCCTGCCGGAACCATAATCATAGTTGTCAGTAAAGGGCTTGATACAGATAGCTGCAGTCTTGCAGTAGTTAGCAACAGTCTGGTGAGAAATATCAATACCATGAACAGCTTTGAGAGCCTCTTTGGTCTTACGAAGTGATAGACCAAGATTGATTTTATAGGTAAGACATAAGCCCATAACGTTCTTGTCAAATTTGGAGAATTTAAGAGATGAAGCATTCTTCGGAAGGGTATTAAGATCCATCTTAAAGAAATCTATAGCGAATTCGCGATAGATGTAATGGAGCTTATATTTATTCTTTCCATAGTCTTCATCAAGGTCAGCTTTATCGACTTTCTTAAGGTTTTTAAGATAGTAAGGGCATTTAGGATTAACACATTTGTGAACAATGAAATTTTTCCTGTCTTTCTTATGAACAAGAGAATGGTCACAGTGAGGACATCTAAGGACATATATCTTTGAGAAGCGTCCTTCAGAAGCTACAGAGAATAAAGACTGGCAAACCTTGCATAAGAGCTGGCTTTGCTTCTTACCATCATTCCACATGAGATAGTGGTAAGGTGCATTGCACTGAGGGCAGGTACAGCTGGCAGGAACATTGCATTCGCCATGACGGAATACAGGCTTGATGGTCTTGCAATAGCGCATCTGGTAGTAGGAAATAAGATCAGTCCAGTTCCATTCCTGCTTGAAAGAGATGATCTTTGGGAGTTCATCAATCTTAAACTTTTGATACTTTGGAGAATGGGAATCGTCGAAAGCCCACTGCTTTAAAGGAATATATTTGCAGAAAAAGTTTATTAGCCAGCAGTTTTGTTTATAAAGTTGATGGCACAATTGAATAAGATAAAGTATAATATCCACGAGCATTGCTCCTTTGTTAAATTTGATGTTTGGTCGCGGATAATTATAACAAAAATAGGAGGTCAATGCTCTTTTTATTTGTAGACCTCCAGGAAATGTTGAAAATAAAGGCTTTTTACGCCTTTAGATAATAAAAAAGTAGTGTTTTATTTGACACTACCAATAAGTAGTTAGAGGAAGAAAAATGACAAAAATTGATGATTTACTATTAACAGAATATGGGAAAATATACATAGATGATATACAAATGAATAAGTTTAAGAATGAAATATTACCTTCATTAATTGATAATCCAGACAAGTTTGTTTTCCTGGATGAGGAAAATGCGACATTCTTTATAGGCGGTTTTGATGAAATTATCGGCAAGATAATTAAGCACATTTCGATTGGCGAATATACGGAAGAAGATATGTTAGATTTAGTTGCAGAAGAACAAGTTAAGGCATTGAAGGGGTATTCAGAGATGAGTTATCAAGAAATGGGCGATATTGTATTTAGAAAAATGATGAGAGCCAAAAGAGTTTAGTAATATTAGAATGACTGGAAGAAATATAGATATTATTTTATGCGTATGATAATATGGAATTAGATATATGTTGAATAGGAGAAATAATGTTAATATATCTAGATAATTGTTGCTATAATAGACCATATGATGATCAAAGCTATATGAGAATCAATTTGGAAACGCAAGCAAAACTTCATATTCAAGAACAGATAAAAAATGATGTATATCAGTTGGCGGCTTCTTTTATACTAATCTATGAGAATGAGTGTAATCCGTATGTTGCAAGACGAACATCAATAACCACGTATTTAGGTGACAACGTTTCTGAGTATGTAGGAGAAGAAGGGAAGGCTGAAGTAATTAAGATTGCTGAAGACATTATGAAGACTGGAATTAAGATGAAAGATTCATATCATCTTGCATCAGCTATTTACCTCAATGCAGATTATTTTATTACAACAGATGACAGAGTAAAGAAGTATTCAACAGACAGGATTAAGATAGTTGATCCAATAGAATTTATTAAACAAGAGGAGGAATAAGTTATGGATAGTAGTGCAGCTATTATGGACAAAGGAATAAGATGCTTATTAATGAATCTTGGAACTGTAGAGACAGAAACTTTTATTTCTATGATAAACAGAGAAAAGTTTGATTATACAAAATGGCAGAGAGAACATTTTGATAGTATGGACTCAAAGGAATTTGTTGATGCAGCTGCCGAGTATGATAAAAAACATCCATTTATATCGAAGAAAATGAAAAAATAATAAATAAAGTAGTTGTATGAGAAATAGATCTGTGTAGAAATACATGGGTCTATTTTTTTATTCCAAATCGGAATAATGGGCTCATTTTGCGACCAAAATTAAAAAATACTAGCGTTAGAGCTATTTGTGTCGGGGGTTCGAATCCCCCGTGTTTTATGAAAGAAATAAGCTTCAAACCTTGTACTTTATAAGGGTTTGGAGCTTTTTCATTTTAGAAAAACTTAATGTCTGTTCAAGCTATGATGCCTCTTGACATTGATATTATCAATAATATATTATGGGTGAATGAACGTTAACACAAAAAACAAAGGAATTAAGTTATGGATAAGATGATTGCCCACTGCGGACTTGATTGCTCAAAATGCGATGCGTATATTGCAACGATAAATAATGATGATGAGCTTCGTGAAAGTGTTGCTAAATTGTGGAGCGAATTAAACGGTGTGGAGATTACACCTGAGATGATAAACTGCGAGGGATGCAGGGTGGACGGCGTTAAAACACCGTTTTGCGACGGCTTATGCGAGATACGTCAGTGTGCTGTTACAAAGCAGTTTGAGACATGCGGAAGCTGTGATGAATTATTAAGTTGCGCTAAGGTTGATATGATTATCGGAAATAATAAAGAAGCCAGAGAACGCCTGGAAAAATAGCGCAGTATTATACTAAACAAAGAGGAAAATATGAACGAAAACACTTCTACTTCAAAATTATCTCTAAATTCTAATGCGCTGAAGGTTATTGCAATTATTGCGATGACAATCGATCACTTTACGGATATATTTTATCCGGGGTTTCCAAGCCAGCCGGCGCCGTTAGCACTTCACTTTATCGGGCGGCTTACAGCACCGATTATGTGGTTTTTTGTATGTGAGGGTTATTATTATACAAAAGATGCGATAAAATATATGAAGAGACTCGGATTATTCGCGGTGATATCGCATTTTGCCTATTGCTTTGGATTTGGAATAAGCCTTAATCCGCTTGAGGGCGGCATTTTTAATAGGACAAGCGTAATGTATCCGCTATTTATTGCGGTTGTCATCCTCTACATTAATGACCATGAAGTCATCAAAAACAAAAAGCTGAGAATGCTTGTAAGCACACTGCTTATATTCAGTGCATTCCCTGCCGACTGGAGCTGCATCGCAGTAATGGCGATAATTGGCATGTATGAAAAAAGAGGAAATCTGAAGGGCCAGATGTGGGAAATCATCCAATGGACGTTTTTTTACGGCCTCGTATCGTTTTTTTTCGTAAGTAAGACATACGCGCTTATTTTAGTCGGTGTCCTTATGGTCTACCCGGTTCTAAAATTCTACAACGGTCAGAGAGGCAAGGCGAAGTGGATGAAGTGGTTCTTTTACATCTATTATCCGGCGCACCTCATCATCCTTGGAATACTCAGAGTCATCATTTACGGGGATATCAATCTTACGGTATAATTCGTGCAAGAATTAACTGCGCCCCGTCCAAAGGAGACTCATATTATGTTATTTAGTATTTCACTTATTCTTCTTGTTGGTATGGCAATGGGGTGGGCATTTAATAAGTTTAAGCTTCCAAGTCTTATCGGAATGCTTTTGACAGGCATTGTTCTGTTTTCTACATTCGTTTCAATTCTACAGGGCGAGAGTGCCTCTGTGGTCAGCTTTGTAAATATTCCTGTATCAATTGTTCTTGGAATATTAATAGGTTTTGTTATTGGAATTTGTCGCGGCATCCAGTTACAGTCAAAATTAATACAGGAATTTGTCGATGCAATCTGAACACATGAATTGCATATGTGAATATTTTATGAAATTATGTTTGGTTTACTTTAAAAACATGGTCATAAATAATATAATGTGGTTTTTAAAGTCGGTTGAGTTGCGCATTATTGTGTCGCAAATCATATGTTATTTTGAGGGAAACGGAGGAAGGTATGCAAAATATTAACGATTACATGAAACAGCAGGCACTGCTTTGTGAGAAGAACGATGACATCAGTGTTGATCTTTATTCTCAGTATGGGGTTAAGAGAGGATTAAGGGACGAGAACGGACAGGGCGTACTGACAGGACTTACAAACATATCCGAAATAAAAGCTTTTGAGTATCGCGATGGGGAAAAATGTCCGTGTGAAGGTGAACTTAAATATAGAGGCTACAACATAAGGGACTTGATTTCAGGAAGTAAGAATGAACGTTTCACATTCGAG
>SFNX01000027.1 GCA_004552595.1 Lachnospiraceae bacterium
ATTAGCTGTTTGCCTGTTTTGTGCCCCTTAAATAATCAATAAACTGACTTGCACTTCTGCCTGATAATCCGCCGTTTCTTACTTCCCATTTATTCGCCATAAGAAGAAGCTCATCTTCTTCTAAATTAATATCAAATCTCTTCGCAAGCTCTTTTACAATCTCATTAAATTCCTTCTTTTCAGGTGATGGATAGTAAATTGTAACACCAAATCTTGAAGCTAAGGACAACTTTTCCTGCTTAGTATCAAAGCTGTGAAGGTCTTCGTTGTAATCATCTCTGTCATTAAAGCTTTCTTTAATTAAGTGGCGTCTGTTACTTGTAGCATAAATAAGCACATTCTCAGGCTTTTTCTCAAGTCCGCCCTCAATTACTGCCTTTAAATACTTATATTCAACTTCAAATTCTTCAAATGAGAGGTCATCCATATAGATGATAAATCTGTAATTTCTGTTTTTAATCTGAGAAATGATATCCTCTATGTCTTTAAACTGGTGCTTATATATTTCGATAATTCTTAAGCCCTGATCGTAATATTTATTAAGAAGCGCCTTTATCGAGCTGCTCTTTCCTGTTCCTGCTTCTCCAAATAAAAGGCAGTTGTTGCATGGTCTCTTATTTATAAACGCTTCAGTATTATCAATTAGCTGCTTCTTCTGTGCTTCATAGCCAATTAAGTCATCAAAATCGACATGTGCGATATTTGTAATAGGGAGAATTTTAACGTCAGTCTTATTATCAAGATTTACGTCTGCCATTTTGTCTTTAGCAATATAACCTGTATTGTCTCTGTGTTCAGTTCTGAATGCTTTATGTAAACCAAATTTGCCAACACCATAATCTTTATAAAACTCAGTTACCTTATCCTTTATTTCATAAGCATCCTTTGCGGCTGATAACTTAAGCGACAGATCAACAATTCTGTCACGGATTCTCTTATTAAAGAATCTGCCCTCATCATTACCGCCGTCATAATTAAGCAGATACTCAGTATTATTAACGCCTGCCTTTGAAAAAAGCGCACATAAGTCAATATCAAAAAGAGTCTTAAATATTTCAAAATCATGGAGCGCAATATCGTTGATGCTTCCCTTTACGCTGCCTCTTATTTCACATGCCATTGAGTATGGGTTTTCATTGTTGACAAGAAGAAATGTCAGATAGTTATGCCATAAATTACCATTATATCCGTGTGAAAACTGAAGTCTTGTAAGAGAATTAACAATAGACGAAATAAGCTTTTTAATTTCATCCTCTGACAAGGCTTGCTGTTCTGTATTAATAGCATCATAAACCTTTAATACATTTTTAAGAATTTCTCCGTTTTTAAAATTTTTGTATAAAAACAGATTGTCTGTAATCATTAAAATATACCTCTCAATATTATTTTGCTGATACTTCCGGCTCAAACACTTCTGCATCTCCGCCTGAGGTTGGCACTCTGTAAATCGGGGAGGTTTCTCCAAAGCCGTAGAAATAAGTATATGAAGACGTACAGTTAATATTTGTAAAATTGCCCTCCATAACTTCTCTCTCATTTGAGCCATCAGTCTTAATATGGACAATAGCAGGATTTTCCTCTGAATTTCTCTGATAGAAAATGTTATCGCCGTATACATTGAAAAGGTCTACCGTACAGTCAGTGATTTTTTCCTTCTCATAATTTGACAGATTCATTCTGTAAATCTTATAGCTGTCATCTATGTTCATGTAATATACATATCCGCCTTCATATATTACATTGTATACCCTTGCCTCCTGGTCGACTAATTCCATCTGTCCCGATTCAGGATTAAATGCACTTAAAAAATAGCCGATGTCTTCATTGTATGTAAGAAATTTTCCGTTTAGCGGAGTTGATACAAAAACCCTTTTGTCAGAAAGTTTAACTTTTTCTTTTGTATAAGGGTCAGCCTTGTAAAGGCTTAAGCCCTGCTCCTTGTCATACGGCTGATAGTAAAGGTTAGGCCCATATAAAATAAGTGAATTGACTATCGCTTTATCAATGTTGTTCATGCCTGATGTTCCATCAAGGTTTGTAGAGCAGACACCGTAAAGTCCGCCAAGACCGAAGACCTGGTTATCAGCGCCCGGTGTCTGATAAAAATAGACATTATCGCCGTATACGTTAATAAATTCAACAGGTACATCAGCAATACACTTGACATTTGAGCCGTCCTTATCCATTCTGTAAAGCTTTCTTGCATCGTATGAATTCGAGAAGAAAATATAGTCATCAGTCTCACAGAAAAGACCGCGATTGTTAATGTTACCCGATGTATTGCCTACTGCATCATCAGGTATCGGGGCAGGCTTATTCAATATTGAACTGACTATAATTACCGCGATAATGCATATTACTATTAATACAAATATAATTATCCCAAAAGGGAATTTCTTTTTACTCTTGCTCATCATTTCCCTTCCTTTTCTTTCATCAACAAAACCCGCAAATGCGGGTTTATATTTTAGTTACTGTTTTGGTTAAGAAGCTCTGTATACATTTCTTTAATAGTCTTATTAAATACAGGATGTCTTAAATATGGAGCGATGTCCATCATCGGCTCAAGGACAAATGACCTGTTCTTCATATCCTCATGAGGGACTACAAGATCTTCACTGTCAATAACAAGGTCATCATAGAAAAGAATGTCTATGTCAATAGGACGTGGACCCCAATGCTCTGTCTTGACTCTTCCTAACATCTTCTCGATGTTCTTGCATAAAACAAGTAATTCAAGAGGATCTAAAAGTGTTCTTATCTTAACTACGTTGTTAAGGAATTTATCCTGCTGTTCAAGGCCATAAGGCTTTGTTTCAATAAGCTCTGTTGCCTTAACTACTTCAATTTTATAATTTTCCTTAAGGTATTTAATTGCCTTATTGATATACTCTTCCCTGTCACCCATGTTAGAGCCCATACCAAGATATACCGTATGCCATGCTCTTTTAATGGTAACCGCAACTTCCTCGATAGGAAGTCCCACAGGTGCCCAAGGCTTTTTCACTGTTACTACTATCTCACAAATCGTCGGATATTCAATAAGAATGTCTTCAGCAAGTCTCTGTGCCAAAGTCTCTATAAGTCTGAAATTATGTCCTTTAATAAATGCATTTATAAAGTGACATACGCTGTCATAGTCTATTGACTTATCAATATCATCCGATAATGAGGCTTTCTTTGTGTCAAAGAAAATACCCATATCAATTGCAAATTTCTGTCCAAGAGAATTTCCACCGTCAAATACATTCTGTTTGGAAAAAACTTCCAGATTTTTAATGCTTATACAATCCATTTTAATAACCTTATTAAATAATTAATCAGATACTGTCTGTCTGATTGCTGTCTAAATGATTTGTGTCTGACCAATGTATGTATCAATGATTACCTGCATCTTTAATGCTCTCAAGCATCTTAATAAGTCTGACATTTTCCTTAACGTCATGAACTCTTACAAATCTTGCGCCCTTTTCAACCGAAACCGCAGTAGTTGCCAAAGTTCCTTCTAATCTCTCGTCTACAGGGAGCGAAAGTGTATTACCGATAAATGATTTCTTAGATGCTCCGACAAGCACCGGATAACCAAGTGCAACAAAATCATCAAGATTTTTCATAACTAAAAGGTTCTGCTCTGTGCTCTTAGCAAATCCGATTCCGGGATCCACGATTATTTTGTCATGTGCTATTCCGTTCTTCTCTGCCGATTCGCAGATCTTCTTCATTTCGGCAATAACATCTTCTTCGAAATTGTTATATTCACCCTTTGTCTTGTTATGTGTAAGCGTAACCGAAACGTCATATCTCTTTATGAGTCTTGCCATCTTCTTATCATACATAAGCCCCCATATGTCATTAACCATATCGGCACCTGCACATATTGCCGCTTCCGCAACAGTGCTTTTGTATGTGTCAATCGAGACAGCAATATCAAGTCTTGACTTTATCGCTTCAATTGCCGGAACAACTCTTGATATTTCCTCTTCCGCGGAAATCATTGTATATCCGGGTCTTGTAGACTCGCCACCGACATCTATAATTGCGGCTCCCTCCTGCATCATAAGGTTCGCATGCTCTATAACCTTATCCATAGTAACGAATCTGCCGCCATCCGAAAATGAATCCGGAGTAACGTTCAAAATACCCATTACATGTGTTTTATTGTCAGCTAGCTCATATGCTCCGATTTTCATATGTATCACCACTCCTCAGATTAAACATACTATATAAACATTATAGCAGATTTATAGTAAAATATGTCGACAAATCGCATTTAATATTACTTTTTTATGATTTAATTCTTTTTATATAAGTATACGCATCATTAAGCCATGATAAAGAACCAAAAAGGCATATAACCGGTCGGTCATTTCCATACTTCGTAATGTCCTTTGCATATCCTAATGATAACTTAATCGCATCCTTTATCGAATCACATTCCATAACATTATCACAGTATTTTGAAAATTCCTTTGAGAGTATCTTTTTATCAAGTGAACGGGCAGATTTTGTATTTTGAATTACATATACTGCTTTTGCATAAGGTCCTGTTATTTGAGCGATTTTAACGTAGTCTTTATCTTTAAATATTCCTGTAATATATATTTTATCTCTGCCCTCATAGTTAAGATTAAGGCTATCAACAAATTTCTTTGCACCATCAGGATTATGAGCGCCGTCAAGAATTATGTCAACTGAATCACCAAGCTCAACTATTTCAAATCTGAAAGCTACCTTTGTTTTTTCAAAGGCAGTTTTAATGTTTTCATCACTCACAGGAAAACCCGACTCAGATAAAACCTTTAATGCCATATATGCGGTAAGTGCATTTGCAGGCTGGTATGCACCCTTCATGCTAAGTCTTAAATGTGTGTTATCAAGTGAAAGGCTCTTATTCTTTAAAATATCAAATTCAAGATGAGAGTCAGTCACCTTAATATTATCAATTAATTCCCTTGATACCTTATATACCTTTGAGCCTTTCTCCTTACACTTATTAATAATAATGCTTTCGGGAGAGTCTTCTTCATTGTTAAAGTCTCCTCTATAGCAAATTACCGTAGGTGCACTGTTTTTAATAATTCCCGACTTGATTCGCGCAATATCCTGTAAGCTGTCGCCAAGACTCTCACTGTGGTCAATACTTATTGGCATAAAGATGTGCAAAATCTCCGTTGTAATTACATTTGTCGCATCATCGCGACCGCCAAGACCTGTTTCAAGAACGACAATATCACATTTTTCAAGGTAAAAGCACACAAATGCAACTGTAGTCTCAACCTCAAACCTTGTAGGATGCCTGCCGGTCTTCTCTTCCACTGTAAGGCTTGCATTGCGGGCGATTGAAACTGCCTTTGAGTAAAGAGCTTTATCTATTTTTTTCATGTTGATTTTGAACTGGTCGATTCCGTCAATTACAGACGGCGAATTATACGAGCCAACCTTGTATCCTGCCTCAATAAGAGCATTGGAAATAAAAGCACAGGCAGAGCCCTTTCCGTTTGTACCGGTAACATGAATGAATTTAAGGGAATTCTCAACATTTCCGATTTCTTTTGTAAGTGCTTTCATATTATCAAGACCTAAAACACTTCCGAATACGTCTAATGATTTTATATATTCAACTGCCTGTTCAAAAGACAAATCACTGTTCATAACTGCTCCGTAAAATATATTTATTTGACTTAATTTTACCTTGAAAAAAAATATCCGTTACATTATACTACATACAGTATAAATTAAAAACCAAATACACACATATATGTGATTTATTCTTAAGGAGGGTTATATGGAAGCTATAGAATGCATTAAAGGACGCCGTAGCATACGTGCATATACAAATGAACCTGTTGACAGGGAAGTAATCAATAAAATCGTAGAAGCAGCTTCTTATGCCCCTTCGTGGAAGCATACACAGACTGCAAGATATACGGTTATTGAGTCTAAGGAATTAAAGGACAAAATTGCATCCGAATGCACACATACATATCCTAACAATGGTGAAATCATTAAGCAGGCACCTGTTCTTGTAGTTGTAAGCTTCGTCAAAAACAGAAGCGGTTTTGAAAGAGATGGTTCATTCTCTACAAGTAAAGGCGACCGCTGGGAAATGTTTGATTCAGGTATTGCCACCGAGGCTTTCTGCTTAGCAGCTCACAGCTTCGGACTGGGAACAGTTATTATGGGACTTTTTGATGACACTGTTAAGGAAGCAATTGAACTTCCTGACAATCAGGATATTTCCTGTATTATCTGTTTAGGACATAAAGCAGAAGATCCGGTTGCACCAAAGAGAAAGGCAGTCGAGGATTTAGTAATTTATAAATAGGGGCTATCGCTCCTATTTTTTTTTAATATAATTCAACTTTATTACATAATTAAGGAGGAAAAACATGAGACATCTAATGTCACCGCTCGACTTTAGCGTTGAAGAACTTGATAAGCTGCTTGATTTGGCAAATGATATTGAAGCCAATCCAAAAAAGTATTCTCACGTCTGTGACGAAAAAATTCTTGCAACATGCTTTTATGAGCCAAGCACAAGAACACGTCTTTCGTTCGAATCGGCAATGATGAGACTTGGAGGAAAGGTCTTAGGCTTTGCATCGGCGGACTCATCTTCTGCTGCTAAAGGCGAAAGCGTTTCCGACACTATAAGAGTTATTTCCTGCTATGCAGACATATGTGCAATGCGACACCCTAAAGAAGGTGCTCCTATGGTTGCAATGTCAAAATCACGGATACCTATTATTAATGCAGGTGATGGCGGTCATCAGCATCCTACACAGACATTGACGGATTTACTTACAATAAAATCTCTTAAAGGTCGCTTAAACAATCTTACGATCGGTCTTTGCGGAGACTTGAAATTCGGACGTACGGTTCACTCATTAATATCCGCACTTATTAGATATACGGGAATCAGATTTGTATTCATCTCTCCCGATGAATTAAAAATTCCCGACTACATAAGAGAAGACGTCCTGATTAAAAACAACATCGAGTTTAAGGAAGTCGTAAAGCTTGATGATGTTATGCCGGAACTTGATTTACTCTATATGACAAGAGTTCAGAGAGAAAGATTCTTCAACGAAGAAGACTATGTAAGACTTAAAGATTTCTACATACTCACAAAAGAGAAAATGGCACTTGCAAAAGATGACTGCCTGATACTTCATCCACTTCCACGTGTTAATGAAATCTCTGTTGAGGTCGATGATGACCCGCGTGCCGCTTACTTTAAACAGGCACAATACGGTGTGTATGTGCGTATGGCACTGATACTGACGCTTCTTGAACTTGCATAATTTGCATTTAGTTGACATTGTATTATTTATGTTATGTTAACCTGAATTTTGTATTTTTACAGAAAGGAAAAATATGTTAAACGTAGGACAAATTGAAGAAGGTTTTGTACTTGATCATATCGATGCAGGAAAAAGTCTTAAAATATATCATGATTTAAAGCTTGATGAGCTCGATTGCACAGTTGCAATAATCAAAAATGCGCGAAGCAACAAGATGGGCAAAAAAGACATTCTTAAGGTAGAATGTGACATCAATATATTAGACCTTGATATTCTTGGATTTATTGACCATAAGATTACCGTAAATGTTATTAAGGACGGCGTGCTCGTTGAGAAGAAAATGCTCCACCTTCCTAAGGAAGTCAAGAACGTTATCAAATGTAAAAACCCAAGATGTATCACTTCAATCGAGCAGGAGCTGACACACTGCTTCGTTCTTGCAGATAAGGAAAAAGAAATATACAGATGCAAATATTGCGAAGAGGCATACGTAAGGAAATAGGCGAACAGACCGGACAACTAGCCTCGTATCTGTCCGTTTCCGTATACCTTATACTTATACGAGGTTAGTTCTTTAAGCCCCATTGGGCCTCTTGCATGAAGCTTCTGTGTACTGATTCCGATTTCAGCACCAAAGCCAAATTCAAATCCATCGGTAAATCTTGTTGATGCATTGACATATACACATGCAGCGTCAACCTCATTCATAAATTTCTCGGCATTTTCTTTATTTTCAGTTACTATGCACTCAGAATGATGAGTAGTATATTTATTGACATGTTCAATTGCTTCAGTGACATCGCCTACAATTTTAAGAGAGATAAGCGGACCTAAGTATTCGGTTGCATAATCTTCTTCAGTTGCCTTTTCAAGCGATAAGTCGGGACAGATTGAAATTGTCTTTTCACATGCCCTTATTTCAACAGA
Organism: Lachnospiraceae bacterium; assembly: GCA_004552595.1. Taxonomy (GTDB): domain Bacteria; phylum Bacillota; class Clostridia; order Lachnospirales; family Lachnospiraceae; genus UBA2868. Next base: position 8,232 of record SFNX01000027.1, read on the forward strand.
CTTTTCACTTAGCTTATCATATATTAACGGCACTATTTTTTCTGCGATATTTTTATGCACAATAAGTGACTCTATTGCATTGCACACACCCATTCTCTGAGTCTTGGCATTTACAATAATATCAAGTGCCATATTAACATCAGCTGATTCATCAACAAATACATGACAGTTTCCGGTTCCGGTCTCGATAACAGGAATTGTTGCATTTTCAACAACTGAACGGATAAGCCCTGCTCCGCCTCTTGGAATAAGTAAATCAACATATTTATTCATCTTCATGAATTCAGTTGCAATTTCCCTGTCAGTTTTTTCAATAAGTATTACACTGTCCTTTGAAATGCCACATTCAGAAAGTGCATTTCTAATTACTTCTATTATTGCCTTATTAGAGTTAATTGCATCCTTTCCGCCTCGTAAAATTGAAACATTAGATGCCTTAAAGCAAAGTCCGAATGCATCCGCTGTTACATTAGGGCGGGACTCATAAATAATACCAATTACGCCAATTGGAACTCTTACCTTATGGATTGAAAGGCCGTTTGGACGACTGAACTCATCAAGCTCTTCATTTATCGGATCAGGTAGTTTTGAAATCTGGATAAGGCCTTCTGCCATATCCTTAATTCGCCCTTTAGTAAGGGTAAGTCTGTCGATTAGCGATTCCTTAACCAGGTTATCCCTTGAAATCTTAACATCCTTTTCATTTTCATTAAGTATTTCATCTGTATGAGCAATAAGTGCATCTGCTACACTGACTAAAGCCTTATTTTTATCATCGGTTGATAATCTTAAGATTTCAAACTGACTTTTTCTTGCTCTCTTTCCGATTTCTTCCAAATATGCGTTCAAAACAATTCCTCCGCTAATTATTCTTTCATAATAATTAAGTTCTCAGGTAAAAACTTATATAGCATATTACAAAGCTGCTTTTCACTGACAGGCATTAACAAAAAGTCAGAAAAGCCCTTCATAATGTACCAGTCTCTTGAGTCATTTGTTGCATTTGCGGTAACCATTACTACAGGTGTGTCCTTACATTCATTATCAGACTGCTTGATTCTTGAGAATGTCTCAACACCATCCATACCTGCCATTCTGTGATCCATAAAAATAAGGTCGAAATGCTTTTTCCTTACATATTCAAGACATTCAGCACCACTTGAAACCATTGTAAGCTTTGACTCGGTTTTCTTAAGAAGTTCTTCCATAACCTTTTGGTTAAGCGAGGAATCATCAACTATAAGGATTTGTGCATCAGGTGAAACAAAAGGTACTTTGTATGTCTTTTCATCCTCTCTTCTGCCTATATCTTCGCCTACCGTTTCAATGCTGTCACTTGCGGCAATTACAGGAATAATAATACTGAAAACAGTTCCTTTTCCTTCTTCACTCTTAAAGTTAATGAGTCCGCCCATCATCTCAACAAGCTGTTTTGAAATATTAAGTCCTAAGCCTGTACCGCCAACCTTGTGCGTTCCGACCATTTTCTCTCTTCCAAAGCCTGTGAAAATCTTATCCTGATTTTCAAATTTGATTCCTGAGCCGGAGTCTTCAATTACTATTAGAAGGTCAATATCAAAATCGCTTCTTCTCTTATATGAAAACCTGAATTTAATAAAGCCTTTATCGGTGTACTTAACGGCATTTGATAAAATATTTACAAGTATCTGTCTTATTCTTAACTCATCACCGATTACATATCTTGGTATTTCTTTTGTAATATCGACAATAAAGTCATGCCCTTTCTGGTCGCATCTGAACTTTGTTAAGTTAACAACATCTCCAAGCATTACCTTTAAATCGAATCTGTCTCTTACTAACTCAAGCTTACCTGACTCGATTTTTGAAAAGTCAAGAATATCACTGATAAGGTCTAACAGTGTATTTCCGGAATTCCTTATACTCTGAATATATGCCCTTGTTTCATCAGTCGAATAATCTCTTAACAGGACCTCACTCATTCCCATTATTGCATTAATAGGTGTTCTTATTTCATGGGATACACTTGCAAGGAAAAACGACTTGGCCCTGCTCGCTTCTTCCGCTTCTTCTTTAAGAGCCCTCATCTTAGCCATCTGCTCTGTTGAATCGGTTACGTCAAAAAGAATTGCTGTTTTACCTATATCTTCCCCGTTTGGTTGTACTTTGTTAATGCTTATTTCAAATATTCTATCACCAATTGAAATTTGGTCTGATTTATTCGAATCAAATATTCTTAATATCGAAGGATCGTCAATAATTTTTCCTCTTGAATAGTTATTAAGCGACGGATAAAGCTCTTTTGCACGCTTATTTGAATACTCATATCCGTTGTCATTATTAAGAATAATGATTGCATTTTCGAGATTGGCAAGTATTAGTTCTCCTGCCGTGTCTGCGACATCAAACACATGCTTTCTTACTATTGCAATAGCAAAAATTCCAACAGAAATAGCAGCAAATAAAGGTGTTGTGTCAAATCCTTCAATTACCCTTGAAATTGCAACAAGATATCCGACAAGCGGTACCAAAACAACAACAATGAGAATTACATAGTTCATCTTCATATGTTCCTGATTAGTACGCAGAATTGAAACAGTCAGAATAAAAATACATGCAATAAGCTCAATAACCGTAATTGTTGCAAATACGTTATAAAGCCAGCCATGCTCTAATACAAGATGAGGAAGCGCTACATCTGAAACAAAATCGATACTTTTGTAATAAATCTTAGTATAGTCTCCTGTCCATACACCGAATACCACAAATACTGCTTCTAAAATCATAAGACCTTTTAAAACGCCGTTGAATTCAACGCCACAATACTTAAACATGAAAAATGTGATAAGTCCGATTTCAAAAGCCCCACCTAAATATTGTGCCTTAGCCGCCACCATAGCCTGGCCTAAATCTTTGGAAGTAAGCTCTAAAATGTAGCCGCCATTCTGGACGAATGTACATATAAAAGTAATAAGAATAATATTTGAATATGAACTTGTCTTTTGAAAAGCTACCGCTAATACGGAGCAAAAACATATTAGCGTTGCAATAAGTTGAATTGTTAATGCCACATTAAACATTAATATTACTCTCCTACATTATATATAAATATGAGTCTGACTATAAGCCGGGTTCTGTATCTGGTAATCATCTATCTACTCATAGCGTCACCGCTAAGCTCTAGCAACCTACCCGGAAACACGACGGGCAGCCGTATCGTTTCCTGTTTGGTCTTGCTTCGGATGGGGTTTACATTGACCCTTTATGTTACCACAAAGGCGGTAGTCTCTTACACTGCCATTTCACCATTACCTGTGCTAAAAAGCCATCGGCTGTATAATTTCTGTTGCACTTTCCTTCAGGTCACCCTGACCGGCCGTTAACCGGCATCCTGCCCTGTGAAGCCCGGACTTTCCTCACCCTGCCATTCCGGCATAAAAAGCAAATATTACTTACTTCCTATGCCGGCCTGGCAGGCCGCGATTACCTGTCAGACTCATAAATATCAAATTAAACGTTAAATACGCTGCCTCCGACAAACTCACGTAGTATTGAATTATTTGGAAGCGCTTCCGATGTAACTCCTAAGAAGTAATCAAGGAATTTAAGGAGTCTTTTTGCCTCATGAAATCCCGGGTCATCCTTCTTAATTCCAAAAAGCAAAGGCTCTGCGAACTGCTTTAATACAGCAAGCTCATAAATGAGCGCTGAATTAAATACTGCATCAGCTGACTCCTGGTAAGGGAATATATACTTCTCCTCACCTCTTCTTACTGATTCCCACATGGCAAGAGTGCCGGAAGCACCTGTTCCTCTTGTTCTGTGGTCTCTTACCATACGTCTTAAAAGTCTTACGTCGGTTGTAGGAATTCTGTTATGCTCATCAACATTAAGGCATGTAAGAGCACTTATATAAATCTTATACTTACTCTCCTTAGGAAGAGTGTATGACATCTTCTCGTTAAGGCCGTGAATTCCTTCGATGACAAGGATGTCATTTTCCTTAAGAGTTAAGAAATTATCATGATATTCTCTCTTGCCCGTTTTAAAATTGAACACCGGAATATCGACTGTTTCACCATTAAGGAGCCTCGTCATATCTTTGTTAAATCCTTCAACATCAAGTGACTCAAGACATTCAAAATCATAATTTCCTTCTTCATCCTTAGGGCAGAACTCTCTGTCTACATAGTAATTATCAAGTCCTATTGGATGCGGATTTAATCCGTGTGCCATAAGCTGTGTTGAAAGTCTGTATGAAAACGTTGTCTTACCGGAAGAAGAAGGACCCGCAATCATAACAAATTTAACACCATCGCGTTTCGCAATATCAGCTGCAATATCTGAAATCTTGCCTTCCTGTAATGCTTCTGTGACAAGTCTTAGCTGCTCAAAGCCACCAGAACAAATCACATCATTAAGGGCACCAACTGTCTCAACAGAAAGCTTTCTTCCAAGTAAATCGGTTTCGCGCATTGCTTTAAATACCTTAGGCTGATTTGATTTTTCTGCAACCTTACTTAAGTCATTCATAGCGGCAAACTGAAGCACAAATCCTGTGTCATAAAGATACAAATCAAACGGTACACTGTAGCCTGTTGATGGTGCCATATCACCGTGATAATAATCCTTATAATCTTCGATGCTGTAAATGTTAACGGAAGAAGTACGTCTGTATTTAAACAGCTTAACCTTGTCTGTCATACCGGCATCTTCAAATATCTTAATTGCATCCGAAAGTTTGTATGAAGTTTTAACTATCGGAATATCAGCATCAATGATTTCCTGCATTTTTGCTTTTACTTCGTTAACGAACTTATCATCCACGCATACAGAGCCCTCAACCGTACAGAATATTCCCTTTCCGATTGAGTATTCAGCTTTAACTCTGTCAATATTGTTATTGCCGTACAAATCGGAAATGGCCTTGAACATTACCATCATCATTGTACGTCTTAATACCTTATATCCCGCTTTTTCTGAAATCGTAACAAATTTAACATCTACGTCAGATGAAATACATTTGTTAAGCTCTGTGTACTTACCATCAACATCTGCAATTATAATTGTTGAATCATAAAGACTCTTAACGTCTCTTGCTATTTCTTTATAAGTCGTTCCCCTTTTATATTCGTATTCATTTCCTAAAATTGTAACCTTTGCCATACTCTCTCTCCTTATAAACACCTTCTACAAAACCATGAAAGGTGAAGTCATCTCATGTGTGTAAACTTTAATTTCCGGCATTTCTCTTCTGATAAATTCTTCCATATACGGAACAAAAATCTTCTCGATTCCAAAATGCCCTGCATCTATTACACATAACCCCTGAGCTACACTGTCGATGCCTTCATGATGGTCAATGTCGCCCGTAATAATTACATCGGCTCCCTTTTCAATTGCATGCTTTATCATTGATTTACCCGAACCCGGTGAAATTGCGCATATGTTACACAAACGGTCCGGGTCGCCAAATACCTTAACTGTATCAAGCATAAATCTTTCCTTGACAAAATCGCACAGCTCTATTAATGACATCTCTTCTCTAAGCCTTCCGATTCTGCCAATTCCTTCCGCGCCGATTTCATCTTCGTATGTGACTTGAAGAACATCTCTTTCAATAAGGTCAATTTCATCTGCCGCAGCATCAGCCATTCCCATGACATCGAAGTTAGTATGCATTGCATAATATGAAATGTCATACTTTGCTAATTTAAGAATTCTTCGTCCGATAAAATCATCAGCCCTTACTGATTTAATTGCCGAAAAAATCATCGGATGATGCGTAATAAGCATATCAGCCTCGCATTCGATTGCCGCATCAATTACTTCATCCGTTGCATCAAGTGCAATATAAATTGTTTTGACATCTTTGTCGTAGCGACCTACCAAAAGCCCGACATTATCAAAGCTTAAAGCAAATCTTTTTGGCGAAAGCTCTTCTAAGCTTTCACAAATCAATGCACACTCCATATAACCCCTCCTTCTTAAGTAATTACCCTTTCTATCTCAAATTCAGATTCAGAATCAATTATTTCCAATGCTTCATTGTTGTATTTAAGCATCTCTTCTACGTCCTTAAGCCTTGCAATAACATTTTCAGTCGGTGACTGACAGCAAAGCTCACTATATAGATTTACATAATAATCCTTTTCCGCAATTAAATACTGATGAAGTATCGGATCCTGCTCTTTTAATAGGATTTTGCCGTATTTGTAATACACTTCCCTATCCCAGTTCATTTTATCATGAACAGCCTTCATCATCGGATAGTATTTGAAATCCTCATACACAATCGATTCGGAAATAATCATAAGCCCATTGTCACTAAGGTAATGCCTAAGTCCCGCAATTTCTGACTGAGGCTGCAAAATAAGCTCTTTTACGCTTCCTACGATTTCTTTGGATTCTTCCAGAATCTTAATCATCAAATTGCCGCCCATCCCGGACATTACGACCGACTCAACTTCTCCTGTCTTATAATTTGTAAGTCCGTCCGACAACCTTAATTCGATTTTATCATTAAGTCCGTAAAGCTTAACGTTTTCTGATGCCTTACTTAACGGGCCTTTCCTTACATCAGATGCGATGACTTTATCTGTTATGTTGTTTTGCAAAAGGTAGATAGATAAGTATCCGTGGTCACAACCTACGTCTGCGACTTTTAGTGTAGGAGTAATAAGCTTTGAAACGGCACTTAATCTCTCTGAAAGCTTTACCATAGTTTAAACTCTTTTTTCTTAAGCTCGTCTATCTGTTTTTTAAGTTCAAGTGTCTTTGTAAGCGCATCAAAATCATCTCCGTTTACGTTTTCATTCATACGCTCAAGACTCTGCTCTAATACCTTTGTAATCAGCCTTTTTAACGACTCAGGCTTTTCCTCATCAAGCATTGCATCTCTTTGTGTCATAAAAAGCGATGTAACCTCTGTCTGCTCTTCTTCCTCTGTAAAGCATGAAATTATAGTTGCAACGCTTAGCGAATTCGGATCTTTTTCAATCTGTTCAAATAAAAGTTCTACAGGCTTTACATACTCTTTGGAAAAGTCAGAAGGTGATATATATTCCCTTACAACAGGATAAATCATAGGCTCATCCAAAATCCATGAAAGCAGTGCCTTCTGAATCGACTTTCTTGAATCCTTAGCACTTTCCTTATTGTTATTATGAATGCCTGATTTAATAATAGTCCGCTCTTTAATGTTATCAGCCTTCATAGCCTGCTTAACAACCAGTTTTGATAAGCTGTTAGCAGATAATTTGTATTTCTCGCAAATTGCTTCTATGTAATTGTTTCTCTCTATTTCTTCTTCCAGTAAAGCAATTTTGTCAGCTATTTCTATGCAGAATTTTGTCTTGGAATCAGGGTCCTTTAAATCATAATTTCTCTCAAGCATTCTGATTTCAAAGAAGAAGCTTCCCTCTGCATTTTCAATGCGCTTAACATATTCATCCTTGCCGAGATTTTTAATGAATTCATCGGGATCCTTATAAGGGTCCATATTTATGATTTTAGCAGTAATTCCCGCAGCCCTTAAAATAGGGATTGCCCTCAATGCTGCCTTAATTCCCGCTTCATCCGAATCATATGACAAATATACCTTCTTACTTCTTTGGTACCGTCTTATAAGGTTAGCATGTCCTGATGTAAATGCTGTGCCAAGCGAAGCTATTGCCATGTCAAAGCCTGCCTGATGAAGCGCAATTACGTCCATATATCCTTCGCATAGAATGAAATAATCCGCCCGCGTTCTCTTTGCAATATTAAGTCCGTATAAAGTGCGGCTCTTATCAAAAACTTCTGTTTCAGGCGAATTCAAATACTTAGGAATTTTCTTGTCTCCCTCTTCTATTGCGCCTTCCGACATAAGTCTTCCGCCGAATGCGATAACTTTATTGTTCGCATCCATTATCGGGAAAATCACTCTGTTCCAGAATTTATCCATAACTCCGTATTTCTCGGAGAAGTTAAATATTCCGCTTGCTCTTAATATTTCATCGTCAAAATTGTCAGGCAGCGATTTCAAATACGAGTAAAGTGACTTTGAAGATGAGGGTGCAAATCCAAGCCCAAAGTTTTTAATTGTCTCTTCCGATAAGCCTCTGCTCAAAAAATAATCGCGACCGATTTGCCCCTTGCTGCTGCGTAAATTGCTGTAGTAATACTTGGCTGCTTCTCTGTTAACGTCAAGGATTCGCTGCTTACGCGAGTTTTCTTTTTTCTTCTCAACGGATAGTTCAAACTCCGGCAGCTTAACGCCCGCTCTGTCAGCAAGAAATTTAATCGTTTCCTGAAAAGTCATGTTCTCATACTTCATTAGGAAAGTTATTACATTGCCGCCGACACCGCATCCAAAGCACTTAAAAGTCTGACGAATCGGGCTTACCGTGAATGATCCGGTTTTCTCATTATGAAACGGGCAAAGTCCAACATAGTTAGCACCCGATTTTTTTAAATGGACGTATGAGCCGATAATGTCAACAACGTCGCTTCTTAAGCGGATTTCCTCCACTAAATCATCCGGATAATACAACTTAAAACCTCTGTAACTATACTAAGTCCTTCCACGAATCAGGCATGAACAGCTTCTGGAAATGTGCTATCGCATACTTATCAGTCATCGATGAAACGTAATCGCACACTACTCTGTCAAGGCTGTCGCCCTTATCATTCATAAGAATTTTATATTCGTCAGGAAGCTTGCTTGAATTGTTCATGTAATATTCGTAAAGGCTCTTAACTAATCTTTCTGCCTTTCCTTCTTCGTGCTTGACAACCGGATTAGTGTATACGTTTAAAAACATAAACTTCCTCATATCAAGCATTGCTTCAAATACTTCATCTGACATTCTGATGTCGTTTATTCCCTGGGAGTTTGTGATAATGTCATGGACAAATTTGTCAAATCGCTTTGTCGTAGTATTGCCAAGTGTATTTCTTAGTTCCTTAGGGATATCGTCTTCGCAAAGAATTCTTGCTCTTATCGCATCATCCATATCATGGTGGATATATGCGATTTTGTCGGAAAGTCTGACAATCTTTCCTTCAAGAGTGTGCGGCGTTGACTTTGTCTGATGATTCAAAATACCATCTCTTACTTCCCATGTAAGATTAAGTCCCCTGCCTTCTTTTTCAAGGACTTCAACTACTCTTACACTCTGTTCGTTATGTTCAAAGCCCTTCTTAGATACTTCGTTAAGTGCTCTCTCTCCGGCATGTCCGAAAGGAGTATGTCCTAAGTCATGACCAAGCGCTATTGCTTCGACAAGGTCTTCGTTAAGCTTAAGAGCCTTTGCTATCGTTCTCGCATTTTGAGATACTTCAAGCGTATGGGTAAGTCTTGTCCTGTAATGGTCTCCCTCAGGGGTAAGAAATACCTGTGTCTTATCCTTAAGTCTTCTAAAAGACTTAGAATGTAATATTCTGTCCCTGTCTCGCTGATATACGGGACGGATGTCACATTCTTCTTCCTTAAAATCCCTGCCCTTTGAATCAGCCGAATGTGAAGCAAACTCGCTTAAAAATTCTCTTTCTTCCTGTTCTAACCGCTCTCTGATTGTCATATTTGTCTCCAAACAATTATTCTTTTCCGTTCCAGCAATACGTGCAAAGCTTGCATTTATCGATGCCGACGGCATCAAGCATATCATCAAGTCTGTTAAATCTCAATGATGTAAAATGAAGCTCCTTACAAATCTCATCAACCATTTTTTGATACTTATCAGAATCAGGATCTGTATACTGTTCAAGTATTTCTTCGGTAACATTTCCGTTTTCAAGTCTCTCGATTACTCTTCTTGTAATAAGCTCCATTTCAGACTTTGATCTGGAAAAGTTAAGATACTTGCAGCCATAAACTAGCGGCGGACAGGCAGGTCTTATATGAACTTCCTTTGCGCCTGCTTCAAAAAGATATTCCGTTGTCTCGCGAAGCTGTGTTCCTCTTACTATTGAGTCATCGATTATGAGCATGCTCTTATCTTTTATTAAATCTTCAACCGCTAAAAGCTTCATCTTGGCGATTAGATTTCTCTGACTCTGTATTGTAGGCATAAATGAACGCGGCCATGTAGGAGTATATTTAATAAATGGTCTTGAGAAAGGAACTCCCGATTCATTCGCATATCCTACTGCGTGTGCGGTTCCCGAATCAGGTACACCTGCAACAATATCAGGCTTGACGGTGTCTCTTTTTGCCATTGCTGCACCGCAGCGATATCTCATCTGTTCAACATTTACACCCTCATATGAAGACGACGGATATCCGTAATAAACCCAGAGGAATGTACAGATTTTCATGTTATCGCCCGCTGCCTTAAGAGTGATACAGTTATCAGGTGTGAGCACGCATATCTCCCCCGGTCCTAACTCCTTATAATCACTGTAGCCAAGATTCTTATATGCAAAGCTTTCAAATGAAGCACAAAAAGCGGCGTTCTTCTTACCGATATGGATTGGAGTTCTTCCGAATTTATCTCTTGCACAGTAAATTCCGTTCTCATTCATAAGAAGAAGTGATACGGAGCCTTCAACCTTTTGAAGTGCATTATCAATTCCATCAATAAGATTGTCCTTCTGATTTATAAGCGCCGCAAGAAGCTCTGTTGCATTTATTTCACCTGTACTCATCTCCTGGAAATGAACATGTGAGCTCTTCATAACTTCCTCAACAAGCTCATCTATATTATTGATTTTCGATACGGATGTGAGTACATATGTCCCGTGATTGCTTCTGACTAGCAGAGGCTGGGGTTCATAATCCGAAATGCAGGCAATTCCCATTCTGCCTTTCATTTCCTGCATATCCTTATCAAACTTCGTCCTAAACGGTGCATTCTCGATATTATGAATCGCACGGTTATATCCATTCTCGCCATACGTAATCATTCCTGCACGTCTCGTTCCTAAATGTGAATGATAATCCACTCCGAAAAACAGATCAAACACACAATCATCTCTTGATGCTACACCAAAAAATCCACCCATCTTTTTCTCCTCTTTTCACGATATATATTCATCCTTAAAGGACACTGTAGCGATTTGTTTAGTTTCTGTCGGGGAATAAATACCCGATTTTTATTATATCAAAAAAACTGCTCATAGAATAGATTACGTCTGTTTCTTAGGCAAAAAAATACGGAGATTTTAGAAATCTCCGTACTTTTATCTCTGATAAATATTTTTCATCAAAGAAATACTCTTTTCGTGCACCGAATGCGGATAAATCCGAACCCTCAACATCTTCCAGAGTGATAGTCTTGGAACCGTCCTTGTAGTTGAAAGTAAGGATTACCTTCTCCTCGT
>SFNX01000028.1 GCA_004552595.1 Lachnospiraceae bacterium
CAGTGTCCTGCTCATCATTTTTTGTGGCGGCAACGGCAGCCTGCTCCTCTAAGGTCGCAATAGCCGTGTCCTGTTGTTCGTTCTTTTGATCAATACGACCGACAATCCCCTTTAGCTCTGTCTGAGATACGAGTCCTAGTTCAGAAGCCGTTTGGTCCCCCTTTAGTAGATGCCCGTTTATCTCAGGAAGGTTAGCCAAGCTTTCATAGTTGTAACCGGGCCCGTTCCCACCTTCTGCAAGGCCAAGTAAATCATCCACTTGTTTACCTGTATACTTCAATCTATAACACATGTTTGCCTCCTACGCTGTTCTCTTAAACATATAGCAAGTGATGTAAGGCTGTAAAATACTATGAGGTTGTCCACCGCCTACTGTTATGCCGTGTTCTACAACCACCTCTCCGTATCCACTCAAAGAACCATTAGGGTTTGCGACAGAATTACTCGCAGTCTGCATTGTTTCTGACGTAAACGAAGCCGTATATCTTTTTGTTTCAAAAGTAGAACCCTGTTGTATATCAAACTTTTGCGCTTCTTGTTCCGTTCCAGTGTGCTTGTGTTTTGGCATTTCGTTTTCAGTGAGGACGTGTGTCTTTTCGCCACCTGTCTTTTCAACCCCATTAAAGTCCGTGTCGCTTGTGTCAACACCGACAGGAACTCTACCGCTACCCCACGCAACCCATGTCGTGCCCGTGATAAACGTTGACGGGTTTACGTTGGTGGTACTCATATATATAGCACCAACAGGGTAAAGAGCCTTGCCAATTATAGAAATAACGGCCTCGGAGCCAACATCGTCCCAAGAGGTGAGTACCGTCCCCAGATCAATCGTCCCAGAGCCTGTAACAGTCCCTTTGTCCGCGCCGTTCATCTTTATTGCAACCGAAGTTACCGTCCCCGCATTCTTGGTAAAGCCCCAGTTGGAAACAGTAGTTTCGGTTACGGGGCTAGGAATTGTCGGCTTATCGCTCAAATCGTTATACGAGCCTGATGTCGCTACCGCTGCGAGACCATTAACCAAAGAGACGAGAGACGTCCAGTTTGTTGTCGGTTGTAATTTTATCTTGCTTCCCGCTAACGTCTGTAACAACAGTACCGAGGTCAATCGTCCCCGACGTGGTCACAGTTCCTTTAACGGAGCCGTTCATTTTTACAGAAACTGAAGTGACAGTCCCTCCAGAGGAAGCCTCTCCGCCGTCAACGATTTTTTTGTTCGTTGCGTCCCACTTCAGAAGGTGTCCGTCTGTAAGCTCTGACGGTTTCGCCCTCGTCGCAAGGTCTTGTAAGTCGGACTGTGCTGCGTCGATGTTCCCGTTTGCGTCCAAAACAACATCACCAACCATTGCCGTTCCGCTTGCGTCAAACACTAAAGCTCCGTCTTTTGTTCCATCGTACTTTTCTGCTTTCAATCCAGCAGGAGAAGTCAGCGCCGCCGTATTGCCTTTTGCAACCGTTATGAGCTGTTGCTCAACTTCAAGGTTCTTAACATCAACAGTCGTAGTCGTACCCTTTGCGGTTAGGTTGCCGTTAATTTGAACATCTTGAAAAGTCTGTTTCGCGGTGAACGTGTTTTCAACATTCGTTTTCACGCCGCCTCCAGAGTGGGCGTCTATATAATCTTTAATTTTTTGAAGACTTTTTACGTCTTGATCTAACTGTCTCATTTACCCTCCTCCTTATTGTTCACCAAATACAGCAGTTACAGCATCCGCAAACCAATTATAATTATTATTTACTTTTAATTGTACTTTGTTTTGACTTGTATATACTCTTGTGTTTGTTCTACAGAGTAATTCATAATCCATATCTTTGTCCGGTTTTGTTTCGCCAGTATATATGGCCCTTAATGTATATGAACCATCTGTTTCTTGAAGCGTGTCCATATATATTTCGTATGGATAATTTATTGTTAATTCCGAATCGCATATACCAAAGTAATATGGGTTGTCAATATCCATAAAGTCATCATCTGACCCCGTTGTAGGAGCTTTTTTGATATCTGCCGCCCATACAGTAACATCAGCAGTCGTTCGCTCTATCCTAATATATCCATACCCACCGCACTTGTATTGCAACGATACCGTTCCCGGAGCCGTGAATTTAATATTATAATGGCTAACATAAGAAGTTTCGTCAATTTTTACTGTTATAGTACCGTCAGCGTTTACAACCCACGGGTGAGTGGTATCCGAATTAGTAATAACCATACAGTCGGTACCTATTTTGCTCGTATCGTCAGGAGTAAATACAAGATTATTTATATAACCTTTTCTTTCGCCCGAACCATAATTACCACCACTATTATAACTTATATCAATAATGTCATTTACTGCAACCCTTTGAGTATAATCTAAATAATCTGTGGTACTGCTACCATATACGTCAGTAATTGTCTCCCCTTCGAATGTATAAGTATGCCAAGCATCTTTAAGCAATGTTCCAGTATATTTATCTGTCTGTGACGGAATACTATAAACAATAACAGTTAATGTAAACGGATTCTTAGATACTAATTCACCTAATGTAATACCATCATGTATATCGTGACCTAGGTTAATAAAAGCATTGTTGTATTTATCTGTTATCGGTAAATATCCCCACTCGGAATTGTTCAATTCGCCTGCCTCGGACATCAACAAATCACTTATTACGAGCGGTATAAATGTTTGTGCCATACCAGTAACTGTATAACCAATATCTTTATAATATTCGATAAAGGGTTTAGCTACATTAAATACAGGGAAACCTGTAAATACTATTGTGCGGTCGCCCATAGGCGGGGATACTGTCATAAGACTGGATGATTTGTTGGTTCCCCACGACAAGTCTAATTTTAATAAAAACTGCCCGTTTATTGCAGGTGGGGTTGATATATTTACTCCTACAATAGGTTTTACAATAAGACCACCATTATACGCAGTTAAATAATCTTTATCAACTATTTTTATAGAATTGCCAGATACGATTGGCTGTGGAACATCTACACTTACATTAGGAATATCACTATTATTTATAGTTATTGAATATGGGATAATATATGAAGGGTTATTATAATTTGTGTCTATTTGTTTAGCAGTACGTTGTAAAATATATGCACAATTTGTCAAGCTACGATTATCCCAGATACCACAATCTATAATATAATCCTTACTGAGATTTCCGGAAATAGTATATATAGAAGGAATAGATATATTTATATCTACTGGATATTCATATACCCCTACCTTATTCATAATCGTGGTACTATCGGTTATTGAAATAGAGCCTATGTATAAATCCTTTAATTCTTCTATTTCATTATAATATCCGCACATACCGTTCCTATAAAAAATATAGAAAGATTGTAACTCTGATTTTACTTGCCACGGCGCAGTTTCATTATTTTCTTGTGTCATTCCATCTGGTTCAGAGAATGTTATATCTTTAATATAAAACCGTGCTTGAGCATTCACTTTAGAAGCAGTTATTAGTATCGTATCTCCTGCCGAAACTGATTGTGAAAATTCAGTATAGGACATAGGAGCATATCCAGTAACTAAATCCGTGCCATTTTTAGAAATTCTTATGCTATTCTGATGATATGAGCCGCCAGGATAATCATCTTGATATAAAAAAGATACAGTGCCGTTCTTGGTAAATGTTAATGTATATGTTGAACTTTCAGTATTATATAATATGTTATTTTCTTTTATTACTTTATCATATCGCCATCTTAGTGCGTCACCAAATACATCAGTCAAGTCAGAATCAACCATTGCATCACGAGTTAGTTCAATAGTAGATGATTCTGTTTTACCTTGACTATCGGTATATAGAGCAACGGAAAGTTTACATAACGGGATATAATCAATAATATGGGCAATACGATTATTATTAGAAATTGGTAAACCACCAACTCCATTTAATCTAACTTTTACTGAGCCACTGGTACCGAATAAGTCATTTAATGTAAATAGTGGAATATCTAATGCTTCATAATCATACGCGTATATTGGACTGTTATAACGGCTTACTTCGAGTCTTTTATCAATATATGTAGTTTGATTATTAAACGTAACGGGCTTATATAAATCTTTATCTATAACAATATAACCCGTATTCGGTGTTTGTTTATTATATTCGTCTAATATTGACTGACTTAACGGTAACCCATTTACTTTTTTATAATATGAAGAACCTAAATCAATTAAACATTTGCCAAATTTATCTGTTTGTGTAATATATAATTTACCAGAAAACTTTGGCATCAACTGACCAATAGTAATTATTGTAATTTTGCCAGTTTCTATTTTTGTATCAAATGTAACCTTATTTGTTTTTATATAACTGGTAGTAACTAAATCCGGCACAATAACCGCCGAAAATGGTAATTGTGATGAAATAGTTATTTCGGATTGCCACGTTGCAGACATCTGCAAATGTTCATTTTTATACCCGTTGTTAGCAACACCTAAAGAATATTCTAATTCCGTTACTTTCCAATCCGTCCAGTTATATTTGCAATCTTGTGGAAGATATATCTGAATAATATCTGGATTATATTCCGCGGGTTGGCTATCATAAGTAGATAATCCTGTAGATATATCTGTACTTAAATATAATAACAGCCCACTATCTTTGTCAATATATTGTACACCGCCTTCCGTATTATTGGCATACTGACAACAGATTTTTGTAGTGTTAGAATCGTGGTTATTGGTTAGAGTTAATAATATCGGCGAGTGATTCCCAGATAATGCTATAATCTGCTGGCGTATTGGATAAACATCATTAGAGTGAGTTTCGTCGTCATTATCTTCAATTTTCAAACCGGTCCAGCAACCTAAACCATCGTTAATTTGTGTTAAAGAACAAGTATGTTTAGTATCTTCCGACGATAAATCAGTCCTTGTAAAATCAAAAGCAGATAAATTTACATCAATAACCTCAGTAGCTACTGGAAAGCTACCTGGCAATTCAGGAGTTTTATTATCTACATAATCTTTTATGGTTTGTATATGTTGTACGAAATCTTCATATGGAAAACTCATTATTCAATTCCTCCTTAATTGACCTTTGTTATGCTATTTAATACCACGGTATGTTTTGTAGTGCCATCAGAACCGTCAGGTTTTTTGACCGATACTGCCCAATAACAATAACCGTCTAATGCTTTTGTAGTAGTTCTATAATTTGTGCCGTAGGTATAAGCTACTTGATTAGGGAAGACGGTTATTTCAACACCATCATTCCATTTTGAACATAACATATAATCACTATTAGACTCGCTTGTATATAAATAAGCAGTAATTGTTTTTGCTTCACCATCAATAGTTATATTGATTTCATAATTGCCAGTTTCTGATATAGCAGTAAATTGTCCAATAGTATTATATGTCATACCATTGTCTTCTGGAACATTACTAAATGTAATAGGGAATGTCATTGTATTGCCAATAGTCGGAATAGCTTGTGCGGTAATAGAATTTATCGTAGTATTTGTACCTGTCTTAACTGCCACGCCATTCTGATATTGCATTGGCGGATCATAATCTGAAGATGTGCCAAAATATGTAGCGCCATCGGATATAATTACGTCATTATAATTATTATCTTTTGTATCTATCTTAATATAAGTTCCGATATCTTCGGAAGTAGTGGCGTTAGAAACAGTTTCAGAAAAACCACCTATATCGCCGTTAGAAGTAGCTATGATATATAATTTATTATCTTCTAATCCTATATGGCCTTTATATGTTTTTTTGCCGCTAACAGTTAATGGAAGTACATATTCACCACCATCACATATATCATCTTCCGTAGCCTCATTCAAAGCATAGAATGTTTGAGTTCCGCTTGTTTCTGAAGTCAGATTAAATAATATACCACAATTATTTTCGGAATAATTAGTGCCATTTAATACTGATGCGTGGTCAACTATTTCAATGCGGAATAAATTCTCTACATCATATTCGGCTTGATATATGTCGCCAGAAGTAGTAAGATATTTTATAACCCTTAATGGAATAGCATCTGTACAATCTTCATTGATACATAATTTATAAAACGATAATGGTTGCATATTAAATGTACCGTTATAATTAAATAAATATGTACCCCCAATAGGAACTGTATTTGTTAAATCTAATGCAAGTGGCCAACCCGTAAAATCTTTTGTTGGTATTGTAAGATTTTTATTGAAATTAAATTTAATTTCGGTCGGCAGTTTATTTTCATATTTTGCTTCGCTACCCCAATCGCGGCCACGAAATGAATCAACATAAAATACTAACGTATTATCTTTAGCAACCATAAGCTGCCCTCTAAACCTAAAATATCCATTTTCGGTTAATGGTTCGGTGTTTTCTTCAGTATCTATACCTATGCCGTCTCCGCCAAAAATATATTTTATCGGAGCTACTGGATAATAACTTGCTTGTAAATTTTTAAGTTCTTCTGCATTGAATATAGTAGAATCAATTACATCGTATGGCAAAGTATTTTCCATTTTATGGACATATTCATTTCCCCCAGCAACGAAAGAAACTGTAATATCATAAGTAGTTCCAGGCTCAATAGACATATTAGAACGATACATCATACCGCCTTCCATTTCGGCTGGCGGCTGCATAGGAATATGAGATAACAATTCTTTGGCATTAGTTATAACTGGATTCTCAAATGCAGGTATTTCCGATTCAGTAATCTTTGTTAATTTTACATCTGTGAATACGGTAGAAGCAGTTTCTGACATACCTTGAGCCATTATTGTGCAATAATCGCCTGCGACAAGTCCATCAGCTTCCATATCCATTTTAGCACCATTGTAAATCATAAGCATAAATCCAGCATCTGTTTCAGCATTGCCAAATTCAGTTTCATATTGATTTCCTACAAACAGCATACCCATTTGTGTATCGGCAATTTCTATCTCCGCTTCTCCGTCTCTGAACATACCACGGAATGTTTGTGTAACTTCTTCGCCGTTGAGTTTATATACTAATTCTACATCGTATAATTTAGTTAAGTCAATATCTAATTTATAGTCTATAAACGGATATTCAGTAACCTCTCCGGTTAGTATTGTAATATCTACCGGGCTCTTTATAAGATTTGCCGAAGCTTGATATAATGTAATCAATTCTATGCTTTCAACATTGCTTGCAAGACCGTTACCTACAATACAGCTTTTACCGTCGGCGGCGGTTAATTTATTGCTAATATATTGAGCACCATTGCAAATATTTAATTCAAAAGCATTATCTGGGCCAACTAATTGTAAAGTAGTGATAGCGCCGCTAATCTCGGCTATGTTTGACAATTCTACCACATTAACCGTTTTATCTGTATAAGTTATTTTCGCTGTTAATACATAAGATTTACCACTCAAAATATTAAGTGGATAATCGTTATTAACAAATAGAGCGGTTTTGCCTATAACGTAATCATCTAAGAGAACATTGAGCACTGGCGTAACGCCGAGAAACACTTGATCGATTGCTTTGAATAAATAATCGATATTATTATCCACATATCTTGTAGTTGAGTATTTAGAAAGAATGTTGTTGATCTGTCTTTCTGTGTACAACTGCTGAAATCCCATAATATCCCTTCTCCTTTTTGAAATTAATATTATATATAAACTGGCCACGCCAGAAATTTTCAATTTTACGGCAAATAAAACTACACTTTTATCGCGACCCCAGTAAGGGGCCGCAATTAAGTGTAAAGGTTTTTACAAATGTCTTGTCTGATTGCGGGCAGCCTCGAGTTCTCGGACAAAATCGTCCATATTGAACCCAGGTTGTGCAACCATATGAATATCCAAATGCTCGACATTGAAAGATTCGTCAGTTTCGGAGCGAGCTCGCCCAATTGCCACACATTGCGAGTCATGTCGGCAGGAACTACACCAGACTTGGACGGGAGTGCTGTAAGGGTACCCTGAGGGGTGATAATGCCCTCGAGCCCGTATCGCGCATCATCGTTCACCAAAGAAGGGCCGCCGGAAGCAGAAAGAGTACCGGTTGCATTGGATGAGACATCTTTTGTCCCATAATTATAAACTTTACCACCTTTAATGTAGTAAACTTTTCCTTGTTCTGCATTAAACAACCAACGGCCCTCATTAAGCTCAGAATTACTTAGGATATCTCCCGTGTTCGAAGTATAGCCCAACCCCTTTACGTTAGTCACGTGTTTCCACTTTTCTTTGTTTGTATCATAGTAAAACAAGTAATCACGCCACTTCATGTTCCATCTCGCGTCACCGCTTGCTTCGGCTTCTTGAGAAAGAACCTCTTCTGTCCCAGTTAAGGTGTCTTGATATTTTTTCCATCTCCCTCGTACCGTACCGTCTACAAATTTTTTTGCAAGCTCTTGTTCGGTGAGTTGTTTCCCAATATTTTCAAAGACGGTCTCGCCTTTCTTTAACACTTCACCAACAACACCGGCCTCAGCAAGATATCCAGCCTTATCTGTTTCGTTAGACATATTCTGCAAAGCAGTCTCGTAAGCCCCCCGAGCACTATTAAACGCCTCAATATCCTCCGGCTTCAATTGTCCAAGCTGCTCTCGCTTTTGTTGGGCCGACAGTTCCGAATTACTCAAAATCTTGTAGCCTTCCGTTTCTCTGAGCGCTTTCGCTTTTTCCGCAAGGTTTTCTTTTTCTGCCTTCCTTCGAATCTCGTCTGCGTCATTTTGAGCATTGCCAACGGTATTGGTATCTACCTTGGGGTTTTCTCCCCAAAGCTTTGACCACTCTTGAATCATTAGGCGCGTGTCTGTAGTGTTTGTCGCCCACGTGGAAAGGAACTCTTCCGCTTTTTTGAAATTTTCGCTTTCAAGGAAGTCGTTCATCCAGTCCTTCTGAGCCTGTAATTCATCAATTAAGGTCTGAAGCTCGTTAATTCTTTTTTCGTTGTCCAAATCCTCAAGCTCTTTTTGGGCTTCTGCGATGGCCGCCGTATCGGCTTCAAAAACCCAACCGACGCCCTCTCTCCAGACTTTCTTCTTCTCATTTTGAGCATTTTCAAGCTTAATTTTTGCTTCAATAAGCTTGTTCTCATACTCCCTCTGAGAATTAATTTCTTGCAAAGCCTGTTTTTGTTCTTCGAGAGCACTCTTTTCGCGATCTATTCTTTTTTCTATTTGAGACTGATAGGAGCCAAGCAAAATTTCTTTTTCGTATTTTGCTGTTGCCTCTTCAATTTTCTGATAAGCATTGGTTTGATGCTCAATCATTTTATCCCAAATGTCGGCCAGGGCTTTGTACTCTTCAGTATTTTCCTTCCCGGCTTGTTTTAGATCATACATCTCGCCTGCGATTTTTTTATAAGCGCTATCATATGATTTGACACCTTCGAGAATGCCTCCCAGAGAGGTTTTTTCATCAAAACCACCTACTCCCCAAATGTTCTCTTTTGTGAGAGCTTCCCACACACTGGTGTTGGACCGGTATTTTGATTTCGTTTTATCACCCAAAAGTTGGGCGGCCCCCCTAATTTGCGCAACATAGTCGAAATCTTCTCCCAACATTGCCGCTTCCCCAGTGTCGCCAGATACAATATCGTAAAGATCCTCGAGGTCCAAAGAACCTTCTGAGGATAGTTTTTGGAATCTGCTGACAAGGGCATCTGAAGCTTCTTTTAAGTCTTTGAACGAACTGTTGAGGTCCCCTAACGTGAAAGAACCAAAAGCATCGACCGACTCTTTAACCGTCTCTATGGAAACCCCTAAACCAGAAGCAAATTCCATTAACTTTTTGTCTCTAACTTCATCACTTAGGTTGTAGGTATTGCGGACGATGTCTTCGAGGGTGTACACCTTACCAGCCATGAGATTTTGAACAGAGGCAACCTCGCTACTCTTCATTATCGACGTAATTTGTCGTAACAAATCACTAGAAACGAATGCTTCGCTCTCGTCAACCCCTTGCATCTTAGCGGCGACCTTCTTGGCTGCCCCCTCTATCCCAATCTTGGCCAACTGTTGAGTAGAGAGCTCTTCGATTCCCGATCTGTAATAAGCAGATTGCAAATCGTACTCTTGTTTCTTTCTTTCGTATTCAAGGCGTTCATCATAATTCATTCCATCATGAAGCTTCACGGTCATGGATGCTTCATAGGCTTCCTTTTGCGCCTCTATATTCGCCAGTCTGATAGCGTTGGCTAATTTTTCTCGATTTTCTCGATTTTCTTCGCTTTCGTTTGTCAAATAACTGTCTAAATGCTGATAGAGACTTTCAAACGATGAGGCCCCCAGACTGGTTAATAATTCCTCGTCTATTATGCCCTCTAAAGCCGTTCTAAACGCACCACCGCGATTGTCGGTATTGTCTCTAATTTCGGCCACGTATTCTTTAATAGATTTAATATCGGCCGAGGTAAACGATTCATACTTCGAATATGAAACTAGCTCATCAATAGACTTTTGAGAAGACTTTAAAGCAGCCAGTTGCTTCGAGCCTTCTTCGGCTTGATCCTCTCTCTCAATCTTGTCTCTGTCTACCTGTTTTGCAATCCAAGGAGCAATAAAGCTCCCAAGACCAGAACCTATCATGGCACCAATCGGTCCCGCAAGGGCACCGAGTGCGGTGGCGGCACCTGCGGCAGCGCCAGCGGCAGCTTTTGCCTCCGTTGTCCCCTCGGTGTTCATTCCCGTCGTGATACCCGAAACAAGTCCAGAGGCGGCGGCTCCTCCAAGATTCAACTTGGCTTTTTCCTTGGCCTCTCCAAGTTTCTCCTTGGCTTTTTCCTTGGCCTCTCCAAGATTCTCCTTGGCTTTTTCCTTGGCCTCCCACCATCCTGTTGTTCCAAACCCCGAGAGACCCCCCTTTCCCCCAGGGCCCATAATCCTCTTGCCAACTTCCCCTTCTTGTGGAGAAGGTTTTAAAGATGGGTCTTTGTCTCCTTCGACGGTTGGCGACGACTGGCTACCTGACTTTCCCGGGGTTTTGCCCGCAAGATTGTTCAGCTTCCCTGTCAAATTATCAGCAGCTTTAGCTGTCCCAGCAAAGGCGGTCTCAACCTTGCCGCCCGATTCGGTAATTTTTTCATCAACAAACCTTGATAAAGAACCAGACTTTCTAGTTGTTAATTTACCAGTAACCTCGTCCTTAACCAGAGTGTTTTGCTCTTTCCAAAACGCCCTACTTTCTTTAATGTCGTCAGCAGAAGCGAATAATCCAACTCCTTTTGCCTTCCCACGACGCCCAAGGTTCGTTATCCAAGTCGGAACCTTATAAGCGTTGTAAGAAACCAGCATAGAAACAAATCCGTTTACCGCAGGAATTAAATGTTTAGTTATTATAACCGAAATGTCGGTAAAAAGTTTAACAATCCCAGATTCTTCAAGTCGTTGAGCCAATTCGGACCAGGCGTTACTTAGTCGATTTTGAGCGCTCTCAATGGTTTCCATATAAGACGCGTATTTTTTCTCTGCTGTTCCAGAGGACTTCTGAGAAACCTCTTCAAGTTCTTCTGCTCTATCAAGATTTTCCATCAATACGAGGAATTGTTCACGCTGACGAACACCCGCCATCGCGGTCGCAATTGCGTTTTTAGAAACGTTATCAAGAGTTGCCCATTTGTCGCCGAGCTCGTCAAGAACTTCGCTAAAACTCCTGAATTCTGTATTGGTAGAACGAATATTGATACCAATTTTCCCCAATACTTTTTCAATATCATTAAGATTCTCGAGATCTGTGTCAGAAGAAGACTCGAGATTCATTTTTGTGTAAGCGCCCGCTTTTACGTTGCCGTAACGGGACATAATTGTGCGAAGCGCCATTCCCACACTCGACGCATCGCGTTGGGTGGTTTCAATGATCGTTGTCGCATAAGCAATGGTTTCATCCAAAGAAACTCCCGCTAATTGTGCTGTCGTTGCGACGTTCTGCAACGCTGCCGCAATGCCCCCAGCACTGGCGGCCGCGTCCATATCTACTGCGGTAAGCTTGGAAACAACATCAACAGCGTCCGTAACCTCAAGCTTAAAGCCTTTGATCATTGAGGTCAAGTATGTCGTTGCTTGACCGGCCTCAATCATCCCCAGCTTGCTCAAATATGTAGACGCCCTAATTAGCTCTCCTGCTTGCTCCGCTTCGTAACCTTGTCTATATTTTGTGTTACTTTTGAATTTCGTTACTTTTCAAAAGATTAAGAAGCTTTCTTGCTTCAAAATTTTCTTTTATTTTCATAAAAGTTCAGACTATATCTTTGGTAAATAAAAGCTCCCTTTTATTCCCATCCCCCGCTTCCAGCCCACTTGGGTGTACATAATAGTCTTTGAACCTTCTCCTGTTCGGAGCTTGGCTGCTGATTATCCAATTTGTATAATTTTTTAACCATCACACCTAAACTTATTTCATCTTTATGTTGTGGTTTATACAACTTTAGGAACTTCCAGCAATTCAAGGGATTTATAGTGACCTAGACTTTTAGTTAAGCCACTCGTTCGCCGCATTGGCAATCTGTATTGTCGTTGCCCCGAGCTCGTCGCCCAGTTTACGATATTCTGTAATCAGGCCCGAAGTTTCTTCGCGGGTTTGCCCCGTAACAACTTGAATATTAAACGTAGCCTGATCAAGCTCTTTAGACAAGCTTATTACTCTTTGTAAAGTTTGCGTTATCTTGTTAAGAATACGATATACCCCATTGTAATCAAACATACGGGTAATCGTTGTCTTGACCCCGCTCCCAATCATGTCCAACCAATTGTTAGCCCCTTTGTTTTTACGCTTAACTTCTTCTCGATTAATCAAGCGTTGCGTAGCTAACTGTTGATCATAAGATTGCACTTCCGACTCTATTAAATCGGAGTTTTCAATCAATTCTTGTCGCTCTTTTATAAGAAGCTCGATTTTTTGTTTTTCCTGCTCAATCAGAATTTGTGTCGATTCTTGATAAGGTCCCATATGACCCACCGTGGTACGACTTTGCTTGTCAAGCTCCAGCATTCTTTTTTCAGCTTTTGCAATCTGGTCATTATATTGCTTAAGCTTTTTCTTACTAGCTTCCCGTTCTTTTTCATTCTCGGTTATTAGGCCGAGATAGCCGAATTTAGAAGGGACAACCTCGTCGGCGTACTTTTCCTTTGCTTGTTTGTCCGCGCGATCTTGGTCCTCTAACGCCCATTCATATTCTTCCACCAGTTTTTGACGCGCGGCCTCTAGTCCGGAAATCTCCACGAGCAAATGGTTATAATAATCTGTTAGTTTTTGAACCAGGGGACTCTTTTCGCCCCTTTGATCCCGAATTTTTGTAATTTCGTCCCTAAGACTTAGCTCTTCTTTCTGCTTTGAAACAAGCTCTTTTGAAGCGTCTACGTACTCACTGGTTCCGTAGGCCTCGCCATGGGCTAATCTGTAGCTATCAAGAAATTTTTTCTTATCCCCTTCGGTTGTGTATGGGGTTTGAAGCTGAATATTCCCCTTGAATATTTTTTCCTCATCAGGAGTGAGTGTTTCTCCTGAAGCAATTTTGAGAAGGATATTCATAGGGGTTTCTGCCCCCAAAGTCCAAAGGAAAGACTTGCCCTCAGTATGCTGGATCAGATATGGATTTTTCACACCCTTGGCTGAGCCAATTTCTTTTAGATGGTCAAGCGTTATAGATTGTCCGTATGAGCTTTTGTATTCTTCAGCGATTTTTTGCAACTCGCCCAGATTATCAAGAGCCTTTCTGTCTCGAATTTTTTGCCGAAGTTCCTCTAAAAATTTAGTATAAACCACGGCCTGGATCATCTCTTTTATACCAACAGATTTTGCGTTTTTAAAGTCAATAATGTGAAGATATCCTTCCGCGTCTTTTTTAAGAGCATCTATAATTCCACCAAAGGTCAAGTTGTTGCCGCCCTTGAAATTCGCAAAGGCTATTTCAGAACCCAGATCAACACTTCCTTCTCCGCCAATTTTTGCCATCAACGCCGAGTTGGCGACTGCTGCCACCTCAGACAGCCCAAGGTATCCTCTGGTTTGTTCTTCGGTGTAACCTAGGGCTCGCAAACTGTTTTTCAGGTTTGCCGCAGCCTCTTCGTTTGCCCTTTCTTTCTCTTCTTTGGAGCTATTTTTCTTCTTTTCGATTTCATCAAGTGC
This sequence comes from Lachnospiraceae bacterium, assembly GCA_004552595.1. Classification (GTDB taxonomy): domain Bacteria; phylum Bacillota; class Clostridia; order Lachnospirales; family Lachnospiraceae; genus UBA2868. The sequence continues at coordinate 14,075 of SFNX01000028.1, forward strand.
GTGGGCATATGTCCCCTGCAAAGAGCCAACCAGGAGTCCTCGTTCTTTTTCAAATTCTTCAACGTTTTTGAACCCAAATTCTTTGGCCCGTTGTTCGCGATCCCAGTTCTCCCAACCGCCTTGTCCTAAGACTTCTTGCAATCTTTTGCGAATAAATTCTGAGGAAGATTCTTTAAATTTATTCCCCACAACCATATTCGCAAGGCTGGTAACAGCCATATATTTTTTCCCGAACCGATCGTTAAGATCCCCGCGGCCTTGCTTCATTAGCAAATCACGAATTTCGGTCAGTATAGAAACGATATCTTTCGCCCCTTCTCCGCCCGTGCCGTCATCCGAACCTTTCTCTTTGTTCACGAAAGATTCTACGGTCTTTAATAGTTTGGCCGCAGCAGTCAAAGGAAGATCAACGTCTGCCAACGCCTTAGATGGCCCAAATTCTTCCTGGAACCGCCCAGTGTAAAGCTTAGCCCTAGCCAAAAAATCTGGATTGTTTTTATTAAAATCCGTGATAATTTTGCCCATGGCCTTGGTTGAAAGTCCCCACTCAGAGAACCGCCCTTCCGCAAGAGCTTCTTTCAGCTTCTCTTGAAATTCTTTTTCGTCTCCAATATCTTTCCATTCCTTGCCTGGATAGACAATCTTGGCAATATTATTTAGTTCTTCTGTTTGTCCTTTGAACAAGTTTTCAAGAATATCCTTAGCACTTTCTTGGTTTGAAATGGGCATCAAAATATCAAGAGAGCGATCTAGGCTCAGCTTGCCCTCTTTGAAAATCCCCTCTTTGTCACCAATCTCTTCTATCGATAGAAGATCTCCGCGGCCACTATATACTTGATCAATGACTTGCATTAATCTGTTGTCAAAATATTTTTGGAAAAGTTGGGCCTTTTGGTTCTCAGTCATATTAGGCAGGTTTTCACCGGCCACCGCTTTCATTTCTTCTATCGCGACATCCCACAATTTCTTTGCCGAAATAGCATCCTGTTCCATCTGCTCCAGCATTTGGAAAACCACCGAACCCTGTGCGTATTTAAGTGAAGCATCAGGGCTTGAACCGATAAGAGCTCCGGAACCATAACCCATTACGTCTAAATAATTCCGCGCTCCCTTTGCAAGGTTAGACAAATATCCAGTCTTACTCTTAGAACGGTTTTGATATGCAAAGATCATCTGACGCTGCTCTTCGGTTGAAAAAGGAGTTTCTTTCGAATTAAACAAAACAGTAAATTCGCTGTCGTCCGGCTTAGCCTTTTTAATGTTTGCGCTCATGACTTCATAGTAATAATTATTAAAATCAGTGAGCTTCTTTATTGCGGTTTTTAATTCTTCTTTCTGTTCCTTAGTATATGAACCGTTTTCTTCAGCGGTCCTCTGTATGTCTAACAAAACGGTTAGAAGTTTGTCGCCATCAAAGTCAGCTTGAATCATCGCACCTAATCCAGTGCTTGTTTCGATAACATTGTCCCCTAGTTTTTTTTTACCAAAAACGTAATTTCCAAACTGCATGTTGACCATTTGGCTATAGGGCTCTCGATTAATCAGGGCCTCAAGGCCATGGGTGAGGAGTGGGGGCACTTCTTTTGTACCACCATAAAACAGTTTGTGGGATTCTTCCCCTACGGTGAGGATACTTGTCACGAGCTCAATCGCGTCTTTTAGAGACGTTGGAATTATTCTATCTGGATTCCCTTCATCGAAAATTCCTTTTAACCTTGCTTCATCACCGCCAAATTTTTGGAGATATGTCACAAGATTGTTTATAGTACCATCAACGGTGTTCCAACCCCCCATAGAACCAAGACCTTCCGCTACCATCGCCTCAATTCGTCCCCTAGACACATAGACGCCCTTTTTCGCCATTTCTTTTGCTAACTCAGGGACCTCTTCCGCTGTGTCAAGTTTTGTAACGTTGATATTTTCGCCATAGAAGCTAGTATCCAACAACTTTTTGCCAATATCCTTCTCCAGCCTTTTTCTATTTTCCTCTTTGTTTTCTAAGGCTTTTTGAAGAAAGTTTGCATTCAAAGCTCCCTTTGTGTTGTCGAATGCGAAAATTTCAGAAAGCATGGCCTCTGTTAAAAGATTTTTCTTTGCGGTAGCGTTATACCCCGCAGTAACACTGGCCAAAAGGGTCTCTATTTTATTATTGTACCCTCCGTACTGCTTGGTCGTAGGATTTAAATCGAGATAACGAAGATTTCCCATATCTTCGCCCAGGTCAACCACAATTCTTGTTTTGTCTAGATCTTTGTCTTTAAGGATCTCCTCGAGCTTCCCCCATATCGTTGCTCCTCGATTCGTAACCTTTCCTACAGCATTCATATCAGAGGTCTGAAGTCCCATGATATCTATTAAACGATTTTCGTTTACTTTCCCTTTGTAAAGGTCTCTGTTCCCCACAACAATAGTATCATCAGTTAAGGTCTTCAACAAATAATTTGGTTCGCCGCCCTTGCTTATCATTTCCTGTTGTCGCCCCAGGTGCGCTTGGTATCTGCGGTATGCCTTTTGTCGTTCCTCTATGTCTTCGTCCGAGGCTCCGATGGCCCTCATCATCAGGACCTCTAGTTCTTCATCGGAGAAGTGCTCTAATTTAACACCGGCACGTCTAAACGAGCGAGCCAGATCATTAAACTCGAAATTGGTCGCCAATTTTGCATTACCAGAAGCAGCGTATTCAGTTTCACGAACACCAACTCGATCTATAAAACTGAGACCATAGGCCTTATCTCCCAGACGGAGAAGGCCTTCCTCATTGATAAACATACCCCTGTTATTGTCACTGTTTCGGCCACCCGCGGTTGCAAAAGCAAACAAAACCTGTCCCAAAATTTTACTTTTATCAAGGGACGAAGCTTTATCACCTGCTTTTTTGGTAATAAGCTCTTCTAATTTGCCAGGATTGTTAAAGATCTCTATGGCCAATTCAGCAAGGCCATCGACCATTCCGTTTTTTATTCTGTTTTCATCAATACCCTTCTTAATTTCTTCTTTGAATTGTTCAGGAGAGAAGGTATTAATTGCATCTCTAATAATTCCGGTAACGAAAGGTCCGAGATTGCGCCCCTTCGCATCGGTCTCCAAGGCGGAAATAGCTATCGCTCGAGCAGAAGCATTACGTTGAATACCCGTTAATTCAAGAATCCAATTGAGAAAGTCTTCGTCCATTCCTTGTGTAACGGCACGTAAATTAGTCCCCTCAGCATTGAGTTTGTTGCCGTACCCAACCCGAACGAGTTCGTCACCTCTTAAGATATACATCCCATCACGAAGCTCTCCGGACACTTGCCCCCTCTCGAATGCTTCTCTCCCCGATCTTCGCATAAGCTCAGCATAAATTTCTTTCTTGCTGACTTTTCCACTTTTCCCGGACTTGGCGTTTTTTTCAGAGAGCTCTTTTTGTATTTTCTTGTATTCCTCTTGAGTGACTTTAACAGCCACCCCCTCTCGAACAGAATTGAGCTGTTCCATTTCGTTTTCCAACATTAAAACGGTACCAAGGGGCATCCCTTCGAGCAGAGACTTGTATCGGGCTTTCTTTTTCGAGTCAAGCTTGCTCTTTTCTAACGCTTGCATTACGCGGCCTACGTCGATTTGAACATTTTGAACCAATTTGTCCTGTCCGCCTTCTGCATATTTCAAAATATCGCGATTTTGAATTTTACGGGTTGACAAGAACATTTTGTCGGCAACCGCTTCTTTTAAGTAGACCCGAGAATGTTTCAGGTCTTCTTCACTCATTTGCTGCGTCTTTTCCAGCCATCTTCCATGTTTTTTGAAATACTCAACCGTTTCTTCTGCTAAACCTTTTTTTGAGCGTATCATCTCAAGCTGGGAAGCTATTTCATCCATCGAATTGCCAATCGCTGCTTGAAACAACTGTTGTATTGCGTCGGTAATATCTCTCTCAGACGCTTTTGGGTGACGTTCCTTTTCCATTTGTTCCAATTCTTCCTGGAACATTTCGTAACGAATCGTGGCTTCATTCAGTTTTTTGTCAGCCTCTTGAGCTGGGTTAACTGTTAATTGACGATCGAACTGGGTTTTTACCCTGTATTCGGTTTTGGCATTTAGCTCACTAATTTTTTGGGATAACGACGGAATAGAGAAGATCTTATCTTCCGACAGTTTTTTGTTCATTCGGGCTTGAGCTACGCCTACTGGAACTATTTCTCCTTCGTAGTAAACCTGGTGAGAAGCCCGGTCGCGATACCCGCCCACCGCAAAGGTCATTTTGGGGAGTTGACTTTCGACATTTTTCCCCTTATTTGTAGTATTAAGGGCGGACGGATCGTAGACTATTACTTCAATCTCACCGCCGCGACGACGCAGCTCATAGTCCACCCCTTGTTTTTTTAGGTTCTCAACGGTTGCTTTAAGTTGTGCTTCGACCTCTTTGTCTGCGTTCTTTATCTGACTTTGTTTTAGAATTTTATCAACGTCAGTAATTCTCCCTTTTATATTAGCAATCGCTTGATTCGTCGCTCGCCCCACATGTCCAATGTTTTGCGATGTAAAAGAGATTTTCTGTTTTTGAGCATAATCAAAAAGTTCTCGGAAGGCGGCGTTAACCTTTGCTGAACCCGCACCTCCAGATGCTCTTATCTCATCAGCGCGTATTGTATTTATGAGTTTTTGCAACTCTGCATCAAGCCTTTGGGCTTCCGGATCGCCTTTCTCTACTAATCGCTGCCATTTTTTATTGCCGGTTATAAGTGAGTATAGCTCACGATAACCCGCGGCAACTCGGTTTTGCTCATTGGATTTCGCACTTCTTTTAGGGTCCCCCAAAGCTTCGGCCAATTTACCTATTTCTCTGTCTCCTAAGGCCCCCAACTGCTTTTTTAAAACAGGGACAATAGTTGACCGTAAGGCCTGCTGAAGGTCTCGATCAGTGAACTCCCCATTCTTTTTTGCATCTGCTGCCGTTGACGACACAGATTTCAAAGACTGTATGATGGTATTCATTGTCGCACTGTTAGCTTTGACAACGCCGTCGCTTACCAACTTAACAACCTCTCTTTGAGATGTAGTTAAACCATCTGTTAGTCTTTTAAGCTCTGCGGTCGTCCCCTTCCATCCTTGCTGGAGCATTTCTAGTATGTCAGCTACTCTTCCTATGTTTTCTGCTGACGCACTTGTATCTTCAGCGATAGACACCCACGCACTTTCGGCGGAATCGACCTTGTTAAGAATAGGATCAAAAAACATACTGTCCATAGTGTCCCTCCTTTGCCCACGAGTTGAGCAAAATATAATAAAAATTTCTTATTTGTCTAATGTTGTGTGAACTATCCAACCCCTAAGGGGATTGGGATTTCTGCTCCACTTCTTTTAAGTTTTAATAATTTGTTCTATATCTTTTTTAGTTTTTAATACGCCAAGTTTATCCAATGCTTCTGCAACTGCCATAGTTGTCGGATCATTCATCTGAGCAATTTTAACCATTCCTTCTACGGTTTCTGGTGCCAACCCGCTTAGCGTTCCTTTCAAAGATTCTGCTGTTTTGTTTATCGTTTCTGGATTAAACCCTTCTATAGAGGACAATAACTCCAGTCCTGTTTTAAAGTTAACGGCCCGATCGGCCATAAGGCAAAATCTCTCATAGTCTTTCTTGCAAAAATTCAAAATTTTATCTACAAAACCGCATTCGTAGAGAATATCTACAATCGACGCGCTTAAAGCAGCAAGAGATAAGTCGTTTTCAATTGTAGTATACCCCAAAAGTCCATAAAGAATCAAGCAAATTTCAAAATTTGCCGCCCAATCTACACAAGTCTCGTCTGGTTGCTTGTCAAAAGTGTACCAAATAATTTGTGAAATCAGCAGCTCTTTCTGGGCCATTGGTAAATAATCCTTAACCAAAATTCGTGGGAAGATCTTATCGAATTCTTCCACCTGCTCCGGCGTCACTTCGCCTTTTTGCAAAGCTTCACGGTACCGAAGCCATTTTAATACTATATCTGACAATAAAACCTTGTTTTCCATACCTACTCCTTGTCTTCTCCATTGAAAAATTGAGCCAAACGCTCCTCTGTCGGAATATCCGAATATCTTTTTACCATTTCGAGAGATTCCCATGATTGAATTTCAGCAATAACCGAATCTGGGAATCCAGCTCGTTGCATATTGCTTGTCCACAAATGTCTCATACAGTGGAAATAAAAAGGGACATCCATTAAGGCTCCGATTTTTTCCGCATAAGTATTCATTTGCGACACCGTTGCTTGAATAAATTTACCTTCGCCAGCGGTTACAAACAACCACGGCGACTCTATTCCGCGTTCTTCGCGTTGTTTCATCCACGCATCAAAATAAGGCTGGAACTTATCTCTCAACACATACTTGGGGATTTGCTTGCCGCTTGAGCCATGTCCTTTGGTTTTTATAATTCCTGTTTTATACATTTTGCCGTCAAAAACCAAATGATTTTCGTCAAAAAATTCAACTTTCATTCTAGTAAGTTCAGCCTTTCTCATTCCCGAAGTTAAGCTCAAAGCAAGAGCACAAGCAATTTGGCATTGGTTTTGTTCTAAAAGCTTGTTCAAACAATCTTCTACTTGTTCGTCGGTCAAGATCGTTTTTTCGCGAACAGGTGCTTTGTGCACCGGTTCAAGACTCTTAACCAAGTTTCTAAAATTCGGATATAAGTCTTCATCCAACATTTCAATACAATTTGCCAAACTACTAATCGCCGACTTCAAAGAAGCCACCCTGTTTGAACTCAAACCGAGCCCACGCAAATGGCCGAGGTATCTCACAAAATCACGCTTCTTCAAATCAATAAAAAACTTATCTTCATTCTCATTGTAATTCCAGCAGAAGAAAACTTTCAGTTGAGCCTCATATTGTTTAATGGTTTGTGCGCTACGATCGTTGGCCCTACAATAATCTATAAACTCTTTAACTAGTTGTCTGTTTTGCTTGCTGACTGAAGGCCAAGCTTGAGTGAGATTTGAGTTGTAAACTGTTGTTCGTCCCATTTGAGTCCCTCCAATCTTTCTATTTCTTTATCGCTTTCTTTGATTGCGTGTTTCGCTGTCAAAGTTTTACGATGCTTTTTTTCAAGTTTAATTTGGTCATCTATATCTTTATTCCATTTGGCCCCCCGGAGACAAAACCAAAGAGCAATTGCGTCCGACTCGTCGCGAGTGATAGACTCGGGGTCGATGTCGTAATATTTACACACTGCTGCTCGAATATCGTCTTTTTGAGGTTTCTCGATTCCTAGAAGTTTCTTGAAATAGGTCTTAACTGAAATCGAGTGTATACCATTGGAATAAGTATAGAGTTTTCTTAAATAAATATTGATATTAAAAACCGCATGTGCCGCCGCAAGCGCTTGCAATGTTTGAGCCGTCGAATGAGGTCCGCAGTTTATAGGAAGTTGTTCCTTAATAATCAATAAGTCCTCTACTTGAAGATTGTACTTATTTAAGATGTTGTTTACCATATCGTCGAACTTCTCGTACATCTCACCCGTAGGTTGGTCAGTAGTCCTAGACACGGAAATCTGCTGCACTTCCACGAGTGCATTTGTTAATACGTTTAAAAGAGCAAAGCCGCTCTCGTACTGCGCTAAATCGCAGACGAGAGCGTACTTGTAATCACTTAACCTTTTTTGGAATTTTGCTTCCATTCCCTTCTCCTTTTAATCCTTATTACCCCTCTTTTATCCCCCAACAAAGGGAAATAAAAGAGCAATTTTATCTATAGCAACTGCTACAGAAACATCTTTTGCGGCGGTGTGTAATTATCCTTCTACAACCACATAATAACTGTCTTTTTCATATTTGCCAGTTTCGCCGACATACAAAACAACCTTTCCGTTGTATTTTACGATGTTGAGGCTTTCCATTTCCGCTTCGGTCTGTGCTATAATTGGGTTATCAAACCCTGAGCCCGCCTCAGCAGAGCCATCCAAAACCTCTCCTTTTTCTCCATAAGCTTTGTAACCCTTCAAAACCTCCGAAGAAGTAGTCAGGGCTCTTACAGGCCTGAGAAAATAATTGCCCGTAGGGCTATCGCTGTTCTCTGTTTGAATTACTAAGGTTCCTCTGTATATTTGCCCCATTTTCCTTCTCCTATTTAATATTGATCTTGCTGGAAATCTCCACGATTTCGTCAATAAGTTTAGACAGGTTTTCTACTTCATACTGAATTCCCATTTGGCTAGCGAATGAGTCGACGGCCGCCATAACAATTTCTTTCTTTTCGGCGCCGGTTTTCCCTGTAGCTTCGGCTTCTGCAATCGCATTTAAGATAATAGGGAATAGTTTTTTCCAACCACCATCTTTAATCAGGTCGCCAAGTGCCTTTTTTAGTTTTCTGTACATCGTCACAATCACAGCAATCGCACCCAAGAGGGCCACCGCGAGAGCTATAATTAAAGAAATATCCATAATTTGCCTCCTTTATTCTGTTTTTGTCCCTTGTTCTAACGTGCCTGGCCAATCACCCGCAGTTGTTTACGCTACAGGTTCAGACTCAGGATCTTTCTCAGGTGCGACATAAGAACCGTTCAACACCACACCCTGCGCTCCATAAGCTTTTTTACCTTTCAGGATGTCTTCTTCGGATGCCAGACTAGATATTGACTCCAAACGATAGTCGCCCGTAGGACTATAATTATCATTGGTTTGAATAATCAATGTGCCTTCATATTTTTGTCCCATAATTTTCCCCTCACTTCTTATTTACTTTTTTTGAAAAATCAATAATGAATTCGATTGCGTCGGAAATTTGATCAACCTCATATTGAATACCCAATTCCTTTGCAAAAGAATCCACAGCTGCCATAACAATTTCTTTTTTTTCTGCCCCAGATCGTCCAGTAGCTTCAGCATCTGCCATAGCCCGCAAAATCATAGGATAAAGTTTTTTTCCAATTGCCATCTTTTGCTAATTCGCCAAACTTCTTTTTTAGTTTTGTAAACATTGCAACCATAGCAGTAATCGCAGCAATGACAACACTAACAAGTGAGACGATTAACCCAATATCTACATTACTCATGGATCCACCTCTCGGATAAAATGATATTTTTATTTATACCCGCGAAATACGGGATTATTTTCGAATTTATTTTGTAAAAATAAGAAATTGGGGCCGCACATAAAATATGTACGACCCCAAAAATCCTTAAAATCAATTTGCCGACTGAAAATTCTTACAATTGTCTTTACAATTTGTAGAAACCCAGCGTTTTTCGTTGTGACAATAACGCTGGAAAGGGCAGGTTGAATTGTTTTGTTTTTGTTTAACAAGAACTGAACACTTAAAACAATCGAACCCATCTCCCTCTGCATAGCGGCAACTATGATACTTGCTCATAATTATGCAATCGTGTAGTTCGCGGTCTTGCCAAGAGCAGTAGCAGTCAATTCGCCTTTTTGCAAAATTCCGTTGTCGCCAACTGCAGCGCCACCGATCTCAGGATTGTTCACAACGGCAATCTTTTTGTCGCTATAAAGCGCATAAACAACAACGTCTTCTTTGGAAGCCCCAACTTTTGCCGTTGCTTCGTCAATCATGATGCCTTCCACAACTCTGCCTTCAATCACTTCAACCATACGGAAGAGTTTGCCACTGTTAACGTCGCAACCTTCGGTCATAACCATAGCAGTACCATTGAGGTTCATCGGAGCATTCGAGCTCATGTTGAAGGTGAATTCTTGACCGCCGTCAAGTTGGAATCTCGGAACTTCAAATGTAAGCGTGCCAGCTTTGCTGCCTTTAGAAGCCGCACAAGCGTCGCCTGCAAAAATAGGAACCGTAATAATAAGAGCAAGTTCATGAGGAATCATATCGCTCTTAACGATTGCTTCGAGGGCATTGTTATCAGACGCAAGATAACGTACGCAATAGGTTTTGCCATTTTCGATACCGCTGTCGCTCAAGGTTTTCGTACCAGCATCCACAGCAGAAATAATAACGGCCTTATAGTCGTCTTTCCCTTCTTCGGAATACCAAGCAATAATGGTGCCGCCGTCACTGCATTTTAAAACACCCAGATCAACAGGGGTTTTGCTCAATTCGAGTTTGCCTGCTTCTTTTGCTTTGATGGTTTCGCTCTGATAAGCTTCCGCAGAAGCGGTGAAGCTGGTACCAAGCTGTGCCTCGACATAACCTTCTTTGAAAAGAATGTCAGTAAGCGTAATCGCCACTGCAGGATCGTGGAAGAAGTTGGTTGACGAAAGCCATTTTCGGTTGACCATTAATCATACGGAAAGCTTCAGCGCTACCAACGGAGCCCAAAAAATATTTTGCCATAATTGTATCTCCTTATATAAATGAAAATAGATTTTAAATTTGAGACATCTCGCTCTTGAAGGTATCAAGAGATTTATACGTGTCGCCCAGAACATCCGTCTCTTTTTTGTATATCCAATGTTCGGGAGGTTCTTTCATTGACACCATGCCTGTCATCATGCCCACACGAGTTGCCTCGTACTGGATAACGTCGTCGACAGCGGTTAACAACATCAAGAACTTTCTGATGGGCATATTATACAGCTCGTCCATCTTGTAGCTGGTCTTAGCGGCAACACACACTATTTTTTTTTCGGTAGTGGCCTTACCACTTTTTTGGCTTTTGATTCTGATACGTTCCGCGTAGTCAGCCTTTAGGTCGGGATCAATCTTGCTGTCATCATAATAATCAGGTAAATTTTGATACATGACAATTTGCCTTAAACGCTCAAACGCCGCAGCGTCGATCTTATGTCCCGCTACGACTAACTCATATTTTTTCGTTTCTGGATTCACAGCATACCGTATCATCGCCTCGAACTGTGTTGACCCGCAGTTCTGGCAAGCCGCCAATTTCTCTTCCCCTTCTTGTTGTGCTTCCAACATCTCTTTGTTTTTGGCTATAAACTCGGCGTAAGTCATTGTGCTCCCACACTGAGTGCAACGCACTCCGTCTTTAAAGTGGAAAATTAGCTCAAAGAGTTTGGACAATCGAAGGTTCCAAAGTTGGCCTTCCTCTTGGTCATTTAGTTTACCAATAAGAAATTCTAGATGAGTCTGTTTGAGGCCTTCAATAGTTTCATTCTTATTCAACAGCAAGCACGGATTCGCCAACATAAAGTCATTGTAATGCCGCATTGTGATTGGATAAATCAACAAACCACAAAAGGGAACAGGTTCGTCATAAGTAAAATAGGACGCCTCGTATTGACGAATTTCGTTACCGAGCGTCTCACTTAAACACCCATACTTGTCCATTCCTTTCCTCCTTTCTCATCCTTGTATTCCGACAGTTTTCGATATATTGCGCTCTTCTCCAACTGTTAGAAAGCTCAAAAGTTGTGGTTCGGTCCTTCGGACACACCCGATATCAACATCGCCATTTTAGTGATGTGACCAATGTACGTCCTTCCATTCCACAAATTTTGTTGTGAGTTGTTATAATAATTTGTTTTTTGGTTAAATTGGAAGTATCCAACTCCATCCAAATACAAACCATTCAACTCTGCGATCATGCTCTTCAAAAGAACCGTCTCACGATTTTTATATAAAACCACGGGCTCCCCTTGTTTGTTCGAATCGTTAGGATTCGGCGGGGGAAGCAATGGATTTATATCTCGTCCGTCGGCATCACCCAAAACCTTGATAATCTTGCTATGAGAAATTGTTTCTATAGCCACATTGACCGTTGCGACTTCGTGGTTTTGTGGGAAGATGCCGTCTATATAAATGTGAACGTGAGCACATTGCTCCGTCCAAGCATCGTCAACATATGGAGATAAAAACATCCTTTTATTTGTTTCTTTCCCGTCTTCCGTATCTATCAACGCGTAGCGGTCCTCCAAAGAAACATTGTCTTGCAGTAAGCAATCCATTGTCGGATACTTCAAAATCTTCCAAATATTTTGTGCATTTTTTGTTTGACTATACAACAAGTGTGAAATTATTTTCCACTCAAGGCTGTCCAGGTTCGTCAAGCGATTATAATTGGCACATTCGTCATAAGTTCCTTTGTATTCTGCCATACCTTATAACCCCCTTAACGACATATTGAACGTGTAAGTTAATTCATCTCCGCCCTCAGGTTGAGCCTTACAAGTAACATAGAGATTGCCACCTGGATAAAACCTAAGTTTTTGCAAAGTAAAAGTATTACCTTCCAACTTTTCAAATTTGACATACTTGTCTCGAATCTCGTCTGCGACAGGCTGCGGAGGCGTCGACATATTCATTAACTTACATTCGGTTGTAACTGGAATTTCGGTTGCCCCTTCATCCAAATATACAACAGGCTTAAACTCAATCGGTTCAGCACCCAACATCTCGGGAATCGTTTCGGGCAATTCCATTTTAATACTATAAAAACCGTCATTACCCGTCTCTTCAACCTCGACTCTTTCTTTTTGGTTATATGCAATACGAGTCTCGAAGTTGTCATATTGAGATTTTTCGACAACCTCTAGATACAAAATTATTGTTCCCAAATCGTCAGTCTTATAGGTATAATTCGAAGCAAATTTACTCATTGCTTGAATTCTATATACCTGATCATATCCAATGATAAACCTTTGGTTAACATAGTAATTTCGCGTATACTTGTTGTGCTGTACAATGATTACCAAATCCGAAGATTGCCCCACTGCTGTTTCGTTGTAAAACAAATTGACCGATTTTAAATCCTTGGTTTGAACAGCGGGTTCGTAATGATAGCGAGTCACACCTTTTGAGTCAACATACTCGCTACCAATAGTGCCGTTACATCTCACTATAATTACACTCGACGTTGGGCTAATAGTATCACGGTTGCTTGCCAACCAAATGTTTTTGTCCTCAATGGGTTCATTATCTAGAAAATCATATGAAAATCTAAATTTTAATCCAAGTGGACACTTATAGTGAATATCGCGGAATACAACTCGTCTCCAGTCATCAGAAATGACTGTGTTGTTTTTATCACTCTTTACTGACTGCAACACAACCTCTAAAGGCTCGAATTGCTCTGTACCAAAAACAGATTCCTTTTCTATTAAGAATCTATTCTCTCGATAATCCCAATCCGCGTCAACTTTGTCCTGTAATTCTTTAAGCCAATAATTGTCAGGTACTTGATTGCGCGGAGTCTGTGAAATTAAGTAGTAAGGACTACGTCTATTAGAACTGTCATAAACCTTTCCCACGCAAACCCCCTTCCGATCATAAGGTTTTTAACAAATGATCGATAATTCCTTTGGTCTCAAAGACTTGTTTTCTTATTAAATTATAAGGCTGATTAGAATAATCTCTAATACCATTCAATTTAACAATAACATCAATGAGCTCGCCATCAAAAAGAATGTTAGCAGAATTAACTTCAAAAAGTTGCCCGACAATATAATCGTCAGCCGCTCCTTTGTTAATTCCCTTCCCCTCATCTTCAATCAAATAAAGAATTTTGATGCAACGCTTACTCAATTTTTGAAGGTAATCTTTTTTTGCTTCTTTGGACAATATAAGTTTATTTTCCAATTTGTCTACCTCCAATTGCTCCTGACCACAAGTCCCAGGATAATTTTTGAGTAAGGTCGTTCAAACCCTCTCTAATGTTTTGGTACCACTCTGTTTTTGCCCTCACCGAATTGGCGGGAGAGTGTAACTTGAAATCCGTATCGGTTAAAATGTTACGGATATCAAGCATAAAGTTCTTCTCATTTTCCGCCCAACCCAAAAGCAAGCAATGAGCCAAAATATCTTTAGTCCTTGAAGCTATAAACGAAGGCGAAATATTTGAAGAAAAACCTGTGAAGTCCGCCTTGAATTCACCCGCATAATACCACTCACAGCTACAACGGGTTCCAACGGGAACGTCAGTTGAAAATGTAACTTCTTGAGTTGTGGGGTCATATTCAGCAAGCGGATCGGGAGTTCCCCCGATAAAGAAACTCATAACAGAGTTGTCTACTGGGACAGTGGACAACGTATAAGTTGCTCCACCGTCACCATCAAAAACCTCCAGCTTGCCTTGTGCTTCTGTATAATCAGAGAAACGCGAGGAAACCGTAGTGGGGTTTGCAAACATGCCAAGACCGTTGATAAGATAAGGCCTCATTGTTTTTGAAAACTCAACGGGATTGAGTTCATATGCACGTTGTATATCGGGGTCATCAAATAAATTCACCGCACGATTAAAAATATCTTCAAATAGAATCATTTTGACCCCCTAAATCTTATTTTTTGGATGTAAGCTCAACGAGTTCGTATTTGAACGCGTCGTTTGTGAAACCATTAAGGATTTGCAATTTTCTCAAATCTCTAAACTCTGGGACTTTTTCTATAAACTTGCGTTTCCAATAACTAACAATAAAGTCCTTTTGTCCTTCGCAAACTTTTTCATAAATATCCTGCACTTCAGTCATTGGCATTGTCCCAAGTCTACGAATGAAGTCGGAATCTACCAGAGATTCAGAGGCCACCTTAAGATTGTTACGACGAGCATAGTATTCAGAACCAGCCCCTACTGCGATTATACCACGATCAAACCAGGAACGATATTTACCAACAAGTTCTTCAAATTGCTGAACCGTCAAGGTCCTGGTCTCACCAAATGCGGCCATATCAATCGAATAGTTAGACAAATCAATGTGAGTGGTAATCCCAGGAGCATTATCATACAAGTGTACAATAATTACATCATCGTTGCGATCGTACCCCTTGGGCTGACCGGCCGTGGCCGCTATGTTATTCTTCAGCTCCGTAAACTGGGCCATAAGTGCCTTCATCGCATCCTGGAGCTCTGCGTTTTGATTACGCAAAAAGTTTATTTCTTCCTGTTTTTTATCAGGTTTATTTTCTATTTTTGCTACCTTTTCTTCCACCAAAGTGGTTTCCTTGCTATTAGCCATTTTTTCTCCTTTTAATTCTAAAATTCTATAATAAAATATTTAACAAAGGGCCCCAAAAAGGGGCCCAACGTTAAACAAAAAATCCTTAGTTGAGGTCGATACGGCCAAATTTGGAGCCGACGATCGCAGACACACCAACTCTCATTTGGATACGGATGCCGTATCTCTTGTCAGTGGTTTCTTCCGGGATTCTTTCAACAGTCATCGAATTGCCTTCGAAAACAATCTTAACAGGTCTGTAAGCATCAGCTGCGACCATGTAAATCTTGTTATCAGGAACTGCGAGATCTGCCGTGCTATTGATAGTGGTCGGAACCAGAGCAGGATCCACTGGGATCATTCTAGCGCCGAGGAACTTATCAATATAGCCCTTGGACAAATAATCTTCGCCAACGAAGTATTGCAGGCCAAGACCATTAGCACCGGTGGTGTTAACTTTGGTCAAAGCGCCAAGAGAACCGATTGCATAAACAGGAGCGCCACCATTCGCAGCAGAAACTTTCTGCACGAGGTTGGTCCAGTTTGCAGGAGTATAACCATTGGCAATATAGCCAGCGCCGATCATGTCGCCAGTGACAGAAGTCATAGCAGCAATTACCTTCAAGAAAATGTAAGCCTCGAAGGAACGACCAGCGCGGAGGCCGAAATCACCCCAATCAAACACACCAGCAGCGACTGCGTACCAGTCGATAGCGGTTGCGATTTCAATTGGAGACGGGTTAACGGTAACTTCGTTGTCAAAAATCGGTTGCAGAACGCCACGATTTACGCCTTCAGCGATTTCGTTGACTTTGAAGAGTTCGTTGGAACGGATAATGAAGCGAGCAGTGTCACCCCAGCCAACCTGACGAACTTCAGCAAGGAATCTAGCATAGTCAGCGCTGGTAACCGACGGAGCGATTGCGTTGACAACTTCTGCGACAACTGCTTCAAAGTTGCTACGAACAGTTTCGTTTTTGGTGATTTGCGGGTTTTTCATGCAAGCAAGGCCTTCTTGTTCGAATTTGGCTTCGAAACGAGTGCCTTCCAGGGCATATTTAACGATAGCTTCGTTTTGAAGTCTGAGTTCTTCTTTAGAAGGTTCGGTCTGAGCTTCGAAACGAGTTTTTGCACTATCAACTATAGAAGTAACAATAGCGTCAAAAGTTTTATCTTGACTATTAAAATTGAACATTTCCATCATTGCAGTAGTCCTCCGTAAAATTAAAGTCCAACGACTTCGCAAAGATAGAGCTTGCCTTTAGCAGACTGGCCATAGTTGAAATCTTTGCCAAGATGAATCTTAACCGCGAAATTGTCGCCAGCGGCCGAGGCCGGGGTCAAACGAACATCGTTAGGGGTAAGGGTAGCATAGCCATTGGCGTCCACGGCAGCAGCAAAGTTGTCTTCGCCGAGCCAGAATCTGTCACCAAGAGCAAGTCTGCGAGCACGCACTGGGCGGCCAGCAGGAGCAACAAGATCAAAAAGTTTTACGCCCATTCTATAAGAATTGCCGGCGATAGAACCTTCAGAAACACCAGGATAATCAATTACAACAACCTTGTCGGTGACAGCGGTAGGCATCGAAGCCAAATAAACGTTGTAATCTTTGTCGCCAGCAGCGGCATAAGTAGTATCTGGTTTAAGTTCACCAAGTTTAACAAAAGAGCCGTCTTCAATTGGAGCGTCAGCACTTGCAACTTGATATTGGCAGGAAATTACATACGACTGGACGTCTTCAGACATCATTTCAGCCGCTCTAAATACTTTAGCCATATAAATTTTTCTCCTTATTAAAAATAAAATGTAGGTTTTATTGGTTATGTTCGGATATTATTCTCTTCCGACATAATTTTTAAGAATATCTGTTGGGGTTTCAAACTTTTTGTTTGAAGTTTCAACAGCTTTTACGATAGGTGTCGAAAAAGTCTCTTTTTTGCGAGGCTTCTCTGTCCTGGTCGCATTAAAGATTGCCAACGCCACATCTGTGCGCAACGCTTCAGACGAGGCATACTCGCCACGTGTGCACTTTTCGAAAATCGCACTACACTGCTCTTTATCGACATTTTCGTCATCTAAGAGCTCGTGCGCTTCCGCCAGGCGCCTCTCGCAATCAATAGCAAATAGCGCTTGGTTGGCTTTAGCGAGTTGTTCTTTGATCTCGTCATAATCGAAATATTTAGAATAAGCTTCTTCTTTTTCAGCCATTTTGCACTCAAGCTCTTCAATGCGTTTCATAAGTTCGCAATTTTTAGCCTCGAGTTCGCCACACTTCATCAAAAGCTCTTCTTCTGGATTCGGAGCGGGTTCGCCTTCGCCTTCGGATTTATCCGAATATGCGGGTTCTGCGCCGTCTTCACCAGGGACATTTTCCGAATATGCAGGTTCAGGATTATTAGAAGGTTCGTCATCTTCATCTGGATCGTCATCATGATCGTCATCATCGTCATCGTCTTTATCGTCGTCCATGTGACAATCTTGACATTGTTCTTCCTCTTGCTCGGGATTGATAGGGCATTCTTCTTGCTCTTTCTTCCCTTCGCCAGAATCAACGACTTGCTCTTCTTCCTGTAAAGTCAATCCATTGTCCAACTGCTCGCTATCCTCCTTGTTAGATTTTCCGACATCTATTGTATCTCCATCCAATTCCTTGTAGGCAAAACATAGTGCCGTTTTCTGTCTGTTGAAAACCTCGTTATCTATGATATCCAAGACTGACGCCGATGCACCCTCGATACCTTCCATAACTGGCTTCCCGTTTTTAGAACCTAATATAGTGATGCCCAGAAGTTCAAATCTGTTGATATATCTGATACCATCCCTATCCTCGTATTCCTTAATATCGATTTCCACAGAGATTTTCTTCTTCTTGTCTTTAAGAAGCTTTTTAATCTGAGGTAAAGCGTATTGTACCCACAGAGCGCATGTAAGCACAATCCAATTTTTCCCCTTATTATCAGGTTCAATAAAAACAGAGTCAGATTCTCTGATCAATCCTAAGATTCTTTCCCCATTGGGAGAATTAGTATCCCAGTAGGGTTCTTCTGTGTCCAGATCTTTTTTCCAAACACCGTTGTGAGATTCAAAATCTCCTTCTTTTGTATTAAAATATCCCAAAATTGGTTTATTTATAAAGCTCGGCAAAGCGTTTTGCAAAGATTCTAACGAAAAATAACTTTTGTTTCTGTTTTCGCCCTCGCTGACAGCTCTCATTTCAAGTTGTAAAAAATTCCCACTTAGAATTTTTTTTAGCTTAACCTTGTCTGCCTCTAAACTAAACGTCATTAGACTCATTCGCTACACCTCCCGTTGATGCCAATATGAGAAACTTGAATGGCTCCCGAAATCCTCTGAGCCTTTTTACTTAAACTCAGCTTTAACGCTTCAAGATCCTTTGGCCTCCCCAAATTAAACTCAGCCGCAATAAACCCCAAAACCATGTTTGAAGTATTGTCAACCAAAGCCTTAAAATAAATAGAGTCGGCTCCCCATTGTTTCAACAACTGATAACACCCCGGGGCCCGCTCTTTTATTGTTTCGATTTTATCAAGATAGAATTCTCCCGTTGTTGCCAGTTCATTGTCTAGCTCAATAAAAAGAGCCCTTTGCACATTTTGATAGTCCAACATAAGCGCACGTGTTTGATTATCAACACTTTCTGCCACAATACTGCACTTGGCAAAGTTTCTCGCGTTAAGATAGGTTCCTCCGTTGTGATAAGCTACACAAAAGGCTCTACTCGCGCCGTTTTCAGTAACCACAGCGTCAAGCTGTGTCCTAATATACGTATTAACCCTTCTATTTTCGGCCTCCTCGGCCTCGTTGTGTTTCTTTGCCTCTTTTAAAGCGAACTTTACACCCGACTCAATCAAAATGGTCAAACGCTCTTCTTGCTTGGCCGCTGCCCGATCTTGTCTTTTTTGAGCCGCCAAAATTATCCACAGTATGGCCGCCATCAACACAGGATAGATCCCGTATTCTACTATCGCTTTAACTATTTCTCCAAATCCCATAACGCCACCTCATTCCACAATTGGGATAAAGTGCGTATAGTCCTCAAAATGAATGTCAAACTGATAAGCTGGTACTGTTTTGATCACGGCAAGCCATTCGTCAGATTGTTTAACATAGTTTAACAAAACGTCGTTAAGCAAGTTTTCTCCAAAAATTCTGATCTCTACATCCTCTAGCATGTCTGCCAATTCTACGATTTCCTTGCACTTCTCAAAAACTTTATTAACAGCAGCCGCATTAACAGCCATTGCCAAAGCTAAATTTTCGTATTCTTCACTAGCCCCCTCTACCGGCAAACGGACGGGTCTTGCATTAAGTTTTATCATTTCGTCACTAATCATATCAGCGACTTGTCCCCAAGCGTGAGCATAACTATGATGGAATATTTCTGCCGAATGATTATAGTATAAATTTGCCATGTTGTAATAGATATTGTCTGCAACTGCATTCATACTAAAGCACATCCCGACCAGTTCGTTCAACGCGTCATAGGTTTCTTGATGTAACCTCATAAACTCCTTCTCCTTGATCTTTTTTAGCTGTGCTGTTCGAGATAAGTTTCCCGACAATCATCGCATAGAATGTCTTCGTCGTCATCTAATTCTGCCCCGCAAATTGCACATCTCTTTGCGGCATATATATCTTTGTTTTCGCTTATGTTCTCGCCCTTTTCTCTTGAAGCGGCAGTTTCGTCAGACTCGATGTCCTCATCTTCTAACGCAGGACGGCCAACCTTCTTAATTGAGCCATCTTCATTAGCGTTTGAATCATTTGATTTCTCTTGTTGCGCGTTCAACTTTGAAGCTGCAACTTGAGTAAGTGTTGTCAAATTATCGTAGAACCCAATTGAATCCAAATACAACTCTGCTGCTTTGGAATCTTTAACTGTTATGTCTTCGTAAGCGAGAAGTTTGGGAACCAAACCTTTCATACCTGCAGTAACCAGTTCTTTCAAATATTTTTTCTGATTTTGTTCAGAGAAAATATCACCAAATACGTCTACTTTCCATTTGTAATCGGCACCTATGCAATCTTGAACAATATTGTTAAGTGCTGATTTGAACTGTTTCACCACAAAATCATATTGAGCCGCCGAAAGCATATTAGCAGTTTTTACCTGCGCAATGCTCGGTTTTTCGGTAGCGATAATATTACCGCCTTCACCCGCGACACTAATAAAGTTTGAAACTGCTTTAGTCTTAATTTCACTACTGTTAGGAACGTTGTTGAGACTTTGCAATTTCAAATTCTTCAACGGCGCAAAGAACGCTTCTGTGTTGGTGCTCGTCATGCTGTTAAACAAGTTTTGGAATTTCAAAACTGTCTCGGGGTTCATTGCTGTTTGATCTCGACCTGTTGAAGGGTTCGGAATCAATTCAATTTCACCCGTGAGCAATGACGTAAGCGGCGTACTGGCAATAAGCCCCGCCAACACCGAATAGTCTGTCAATTCTTGCAAATCCATGAATAAACCTGCGGTGTCAGGAGCGGCAGTTGCCGTAGATGTGTCACTGCAGAAAGTGTAACACAAATCTTGAGGTAGTTGAACCCAGAACATATATGTTTTTTGCTCAGTTCGTTCAATCAATGTGTCATAAGAATTGCCATCTTCGTCTTTATAAACATAAGTAGAGGCTTTTTGCACATCTAACTTATAAGATTTTTTCTTTGGATCGAGAACAGCAATTTTATTGGTTATCATATCATCCCACACCCTTTGAATGAATGTCGGGTATTGAGCGGGTACGAACGCAGGGTTCATAAAGACCATGAGGTTGAAACTCGCAACAAAGCCATGCTCGCCAATTGCCGTAAGTTTGACAAATTGCGGCGGAAGTTTTTGTAATGCTGCGAAATCAACGGTCTTTTTCCCACCTTTCTTTGTCACATGACTGCGTAACAAATAGCTCGGTTTACCTTCGCGCTTCACTTCAATCGCAATACGCTTAAAAGTGTTCACCACATCGAATTTTTCGAGCCACTCATCAACAAAATCATCATCGTTCTTAAACCTGTCTGTCTTGTATTCAGACGGCTCAAGCAAAGGCGGGTATTTTACATACTTCATCAAAGGGATATCGCCCGCTTGACGGAGTATTTTGTAATACAAATATTGACTCGAAGACAGTGAGGCGGCAGCTCCACGAATTTCTTCTTCATGAAATTGAGGATTCTTTAGAGCATTAGCAATGCCCGTTTTGCTCATCTCAATCGGCAAGCCAGCCAAAGTCTTTAAACGAGTATTTTGTAAAAATGGATTATATTGATTTAAATTATAAATGCCCTGACCAATCACTTCAGAAGCGTTAACATTTCCCAAAAACGAATTAAAGAAATCGGTGCAACTTTGCAGCACATCTTTTACTTCCGTTACAGGTTCGTTTTGTGTCATTAACAACTTGGAGTCCTGCGGTTGTTCTTGTTCCGTAATTGGGACGGTCTTTTTCGGGCGACCACCTTTATTCGGGGTCTTCATCTCTTCGCCCATCGGCAGTTTCCTCCTTGTTCTTGTTTTTGGGCACTGCGATCAATTGACCAGAAACAAGAGCTTGTGCCAACTCAACTTTAAGAGCTTCAATCTCCATTTGCTTCCGATATTTCTCGCTATTCATTTCGTCTATCGCCCGTTTTGCCGCGAGATTGGTAAAATATTCTCGCGCCCAATCGCCGACATAACCACCTTCGTTACAAAGACTATCTTCCGTAATTTCAAGAATTACACAGTCGGTTACGCCGCTTCGTTTGATAGCAGATTTTAATTTTTGTTTAGAACACTCTCCCAATGTTTGGAAATAAATTACTCCTTTTATCATCATAAAGGAGCCCAAATTTCCAATTTTGTCAAAAAGGGTTTCCATATCAACCCCCGTATAATCGAGAATTATTTTACAAATCATAGCCTTTCCTTCCTTTTGCTTCTATCTTCTCCGCCCAAATGGATTAGTGAATCCACTAAACGGATTGGAGCTTTGTTTGTTTTGGGGATTTTGAAATACCCTGTTACTAAACAAAACGTCCATATTTATAGTCGGCTCAGCCGAACCTAAAATTTCTTCTCTTCGCAATTGTGCCAAGTGATGGGCTGCCAACACACAAGTGTAAGCCCTATCGTCCATTCTGTTACTTTAAGACTTATTACGTTCTTCCCAATAAAATCCGCAACACAAACTGTGTTATTTTATAGCGCGAGATATGTAACAAGCGAGTGGTCATTTCTGCCACTTCTCACATTTCTTTATGTTATATTGTGAGCTCGGAAATTTTATTTTATAAAACAATTTTATATTGCATAGATGGTAGAATGTATGGGCTTATTATACATAATAATTTATCTCTAGACTCCTGAGTAGAATATCTAATCATTGGATATTTATTATGTTCTAAATATACTTTTCCCACAAGATCAAATTTTTCAAAAATAAAATTATTAAGCAATTCCACCTCTTCTAAAGAAAATCCGCCTAAGCTAATTTTAAAAGATTTAATCTTCTTTTCAGTACGTTTTCTATTCCAGCACACCTCTTTGCACCCGTCATCCATAAATAAAAAAGCCAAAGAAACATCGTTAAAATGTTTTTCTAGCGCATTTTTAGTAATATGTTTTGTCCCGTCTTTATCACACAATAAATTATAAAAATGTGTAATTTTATGATGCGTTTTACTATAAAATTTATAAAACGGCAATCTTGTTTGATATCCAAATCCAGACTTAAATTCATATTTATGAACGGCAGTGTTTGCAGATAAATAATTATTAATAAGATTAACCTTATATTGCAAATAGTCTAACTGTTTTTCACTATGCCCAATGAAAATACCTTTATTCTTTTTTTTTAAAGAATGAAAAGCGCCATCTCCTAATAGTGTTCCAAGTATCATCCCTTTAATAAAATTGTTTTCCATATTATCACTCCTGTTTAGGTTGTTATTATATTTATAAAATAAAAACTATCACATCGCCACAAAAAGTGACGCCCAATCAGTTAGTCTCTCACGCTAGCATTACCCTTGCGCCTTGTTTCCCACTACTGGGGTTTCAAGTCAATTAGATTAGGTTTAATCGAGCGGTTTATGTATTATGCCGCAAGTGCACAACGTTGTTTATGCATTCTACGAGATTTATCGGGTGGCAATCCATATTTTATATCGCCACTCGGTGTCTTCGTTTTCACAATTGCCACAAGCTCTTCTTTCATCAGATCAATTTCAAGCAATGCTCTCAATTCCTCTTTTGAAAGTTCAAGTTTTTCCCCATCTTTTTCCCAAACCCCACGTTTAGGCACAGGCATCGGAAATATCAAATAATCGTTTATGATCATTTCTGCACATTCGCCAAACATTGTCGTGCGCCACTTACGTGGTTCGATAATACGACAAATGTCTTTTGATTGTCTAAATTTTTCAGCCTGCTCTTTCGCCGTATCATCGGTTAAATCGATAATACCCGCATGTTCAATACCGTCGCGATCTGTCCACGGAAGCATTAAATTGTCCGCATACCCACGGCCACCACCACCTGCACCAGCGTCAACATAAAACATCACGTTTTCATATTCAGGTGCTTTGCCATTATAAGCAACAATTAGTTTACGAATCCACTCCAACTGTTCGGGAGAACGCAAAGGTTTTTTATCACCATTCGGTAGCTTTTCAATCAAGTTAATGCCATTAACGATTTTACCCATCCAACCGCGCTTTTTGTCTTTCCAATATTCTACAATAAGCACAAAGCTGTTATCTTGTTGGAGAGCGGGGTCATAGAATAAACCGTAGTGATGTTCTGGACCTTCAGATTTAAATATAGGGAGATAATCTCGTTCGTTCCGTAGAATGTCCTGACGCTTAACAAGGGCATCGGTGCCCCCTGTATTATCAAATATATTGTAATATTCGCGCATAGCGCGTGCCTCATTGGTTTTTAAGGCATCGTCAATTTCACTCTGTTTAAGAAGTGGACGCATCGCCTTACCGTTGATTTTTGGGGCAAGAGGAATATCACAGTTGATATCAGCGCAAAAATACCCAGGAACACCCATCATCATTTTTTTTGCGCACATTTTATACATCTCCCACAAATGACTATTAACATCTTCAGCTGATGACGCATAGATACATTGAGTAGGAATATCTTTAGGGTAAACCGAAGCGTCAAAATTTCCACCTGTTTTAAAGTCTGTGCTTTGCGTTGTAAAAGGCTCAGTTAATGCAAAAAATTCTTTTGGAATTTTGCCCGCCTCATCATAAAAGTTTACATGGGAACGCTCACCAACAACTGTTGTTGGCTTACCAATAATTGCTTTAATTTTAGAGCCATTATATAACTCACAGGTATGCCCTTTTTGGTCATGGGCAAATCCATCGGTGTTAGCATTGCTTTTTACTAATTCGTCAAAAAAGACATCGCTCGCCCCTATTAATGAAGGAATATTTTTTTTGGCAATATTTTCCATCTTAGCAAAGGTCTCAAAAGATTGCTTGCCCGATACGTTCATAATTTTAATTTCTAATTTGGGGAACAATAAAGCCCTCGCCATTAGATAAATTGCCCCCATAAACGTTTTACCTGCGTTTCGGGAGCATACCCATACGGCTTTTTCAGCAGTCCACGTATTTAAAATTATCCACTTTTGATAATCAAGTAGCTCTATTTTAAAAACCTTTTCAATAAATCTTGTGGGGTGCTTACGTCCCCATTGGATCAGACGATTATATCGCTCAAAAATCTCTTGTTTGCGAATATTTACCTCATTATCGATGAGATTGTGATAAACAGAAATCATAACTTGCCCCCTTTTAATTCAGGAGTTATCAATTCTTCAATCTCTACAGTAGACAGTCCTTTTCGCTTATATTCTTGAACGAGATCAACGATTAGTTCTTGTCTGCGTAAATATTCTTTACACACTCTCAATGCTTCTTCCGCTTTTTTACGAGCGGCAATTTCTTGGCGAACTACGATTGCTTGTTCTTCAACCATTTCGGCGTAATCAGAGTCAGATAACTTCAACTGCGTAGAAACAGACTTAGCACTAATATCAGAACATTGTTGTATGCTTGTGCTGGTCTCTATATCGTATAGATTAACCACACCTTCGTCATAGTCGTTATCTTCCATATCGCGCATAATGCCTGATAACGTACCAGCACCTCTGCTCTTTGAGTTGGCGTATTTTGCCGACAAGCCGTGGTCTTTACACAACATTGATATGTTTTTGTTGACATCCGACTTCATCTTGCGCAACGTCTCCAAATCTTTCGCGTTTTTCACAATGTCGTCGGGTGTCAAAGAAAGTTTTGCAATCGCGACGTCAAGACGGTCAATTTCTTCGTAGTTAGTAACTATTTCAATAGCTGCGCGTTGACGTACTAGGTCGTTGTTCAAAGTCGGGTCAACCATTTGATTTAACGAACGGTACAACATCGATCTTTGAGAAATGGGCTTGGTCTCAAATGGATCATACCCAAAAGCCTTTTTAATGTCATTGCGGTTTTGTTTGTCTTCTTCTGTAAGCTCGTCTTCACCTTCTTTGAAGCTTGACATCTTGACAAAATATGGACGACTCAACTGCTTATAAAAAGTTTTTCCTTTGTATTCCTCGTTGTTAAAAATAACCTCTAAGTATTTGTCTGGCATTACATCGTCCAATGCAAGCTCCGCTGTTATACTTTGAGCGAGCAAGTCGTCATAATACCAATTATTAGTAGCACAGAGCTGGAAAAGAGCCTCAAGATGATCTCCTTCACACCCTGTTAATATTATTTTATATAATGCACGTGTACAATCTTTACATAGAAAAGATTTGCACCCACTTTCTTTCGTCGTTCGGAGTGAGGACATCAAACCATTACTATCCCAAAACTCTTCAGGATCCAAACTGGTCTTACATCCTACACAGTAAAGCTTTTGGGCTGCGGTGCCCAAAGCAGATAATACCTTTTTTTCTCCGGCCATGAGCCCCTCCTTGCAATTCCTTGAAACTATCCATCAAAAAAGGCCCTCACTATTTCAGTGAAAGCCAATTTTGTGAAATAATATCTATTACTCTTGAATATCCAAATTGATACTATGATGAATCACATTGTCTCCATCAAATATCAATAAAGTTTGACTAGGTTTACCGAACAACCGTTTACTAAAAGCATATTGATCGACACCAACAATGCTCCCGTTAACGTAAACCTTAAAATTGTTAAAAGTCTTTACCTTTTCGCAGTGATAATGACCAACAAAAGCATAAGAAATAATCTTACCCGTGCAGGCCGTCATATTCTGAAACATCGACGTAATATTGTCGTGGTGACCATGAGAAAACACACAATATTCACCGGTGTGCAACTGCAGCATTCCCAATTCTCGATCCAAAGTATCGTCTACAAAGACAATATTAGTATCCTTAAGCCGTTCTTTGAGATAGAAAGTAATGAGCCTTCCATAATTCTCTGCTTCGATGCTTTCTTTTAAAGAAGCTGTCATACGAGAGTGGTTATCGGTAACCGAATAATACAGAACTTCTGGAGCCGCAGCTTGCAACTGATTTAGAGCGTCCGCGATAATTTCCGAAGCCCACATTATTTGTTCGATAACATCCATTTCTTGTTCAAGGCGAGCACTCGTGTGAATATGTCCTTGACAATAATCGCCAAGTCCGAGTACGTTAAGCCGTTGAACGTTATTATGGGTACAATAACGAACCACATCATAAATCAGCTTCTGGACTCTTTTGCGTGCTATGGCCAAATTGTATTTGTTGTAGAAATTGTTAATTTCTACTCCAATATGCAAATCAGACAACAGTAACACCGCTTCGGTTTCTTCGTCTGTGCTGCCTTCATATTTTACAATCGGGAACTTTGTGATATCTTGAACCGACTCTTTAATCAGAGATTTAAAGTCCTCAAGACGAGCTTCTTCTCTCAAAACGCGCCGCATTGCATTCAACGCGTCTCTTGTTTTAACCTGTTGTTTATAAAGCTCTCTCATCTGCCCGTCGAGTTCGGAACTGATTTCTTTTTCAGATAGCTCATCAACCGCCCTGTTGGATAGCATCTTAATGTTCTTCGGAAGCTCCCCAGTGCGTGCCAGTCTATTTTTTACCCAGCAGCGATAGTTCTCTCCTCCCAAAAACGGCATGCCGAGTTGTTCATTAAGCCTGCTCCAGTTTCTCATGCCGAGCGGGAGCTCCTTGTGAGCAACGCCTATCTCAAACAGATCGTCGTCGGTAAGTTTATCTTCATCATATTTATTAAGAAACTCTGTAAATTCTAATTGGGTCATTAGCCCCTCCTTGTAACTCTTCTAGAGAATATAATAGCACATTCTCTTAATTTTGTCAACTGATTGTGACAAAACCTCCGAAAGCAAAGAAATAAAAGTAGCCTTTTATTTCCTCTTTCCATATATATATTTTTTAACAAGTGGTGGTGGAAGTCTTCTTGTGGCGGTCTTTCCTTCGAATTTTTTTTTGACATTCGGGACAATGGTTTGTTTTTCCCTGAACCATCACTTCGAACTGTTTCCCGCAAACATCGCATACTCTTTTATGAGAAACAAACTCTCCAAAAAAAACAGGTTCACCCTCTGTGTCTAAATAATTTAAAGTTACTCGATTTCGACTTTTGGACTCTGCAGGTTCTTGATAAACGCGCACTTGATACAAACCGTATTTCTCGTTCCATGCTGCCATTTTTTGCTCTCGAGCTTCAGTAGAATGATGGCGTTCACCTTTCACCAAGGCGTTCCACACTACCTGCCCACAAGAAAACCGATTTCCTTCTCCATATGTCCGGCAATATTCGGCTAGCTTGTATAAAAAGTTTTTATATTCGGCATCTACATCTAAGCTGTCAATATAATCGTACTCTTTCTGCGATAAACCATAAATATATTTTTTATTGTATCCAAACTTAATGGCTGCTTCCCAGAAATAATTAAATTGCTCCCTAAGTTCCCCTTTGCTAAAACACGCAATCACCTGAGGGGAACCTAAGAGACACCAAGTCTCATATGCCTCTTCCTTACTTACCCCTTGTTCTTGCCAATACTGACAAAGATGCGTTTGTTCTGCCACAACACTTCGTTTTGTGTTATAATACCCTTGCCTAAGTATCTCTTCAGAGTTTTTATTCCAATCTAATATCAGCACACTAAGACACCCCCAACGCTACAAAGAGGTCTGAAAGCTCCCACGGAATCTGAGTTCTGGAATCTTCTTCCACAAAATCTAATTTGAA
Source organism: Lachnospiraceae bacterium (assembly GCA_004552595.1). Classification (GTDB taxonomy): domain Bacteria; phylum Bacillota; class Clostridia; order Lachnospirales; family Lachnospiraceae; genus UBA2868. Next base: position 42,149 of record SFNX01000028.1, read on the forward strand.
ACATATTATTGGATTTTTACTGCCTACTACTCTGAAAGACAATAGTCCCGCCGCACAAGCCCTCTGAACCACATCAATGAAAGAACCGTAATTTTTAATTTCGCAAAGCGACATTACCTTAGCCTCATCATAACGAATCCATCCGGTCGAATGCCAATTTGTTCGGACAAAATACATAAGAACTGCGCACAGTTTTTTTATTTCAAGATCTTCTATGCTTTCAAGCTTTTCATACTCCCAAATAGAAATTGAAAAAGTTTGCATTTTTTCTTCTTCTGGTAAATCGGTTTTTTCTATCAAATCCACAATCCTGTCGAAAACCGCATCGCTTAGCCCTACTTTTGTTTTAAAGGAAGAAAGCTTTGTTTTCAGGGAGGAGTTGGTCGCCCCTCCCTCTTTAATTTCCCTTGCCAAATCAAGCATCTCTCTTATTGTATCAGACCTGTCAGTCATCATAAGCCAAACTCCTCAAAAACAAAATCGTCTTCATAATTTTCCAGCCCAACCTTTAACAAATCTTCCACGCTATCGAAATCATAATCAAGCAGCTCTTCTTTTGCATCAAAGACTTCCTCTTCAATAGAAGAAAGCAAATACTTTCCTCCCAAATAGTCAAGCCCTTCCTCGCTCTTAACCGGGACCCGTATATTCCCCTTCGGAATAAAGTCTACAATAGAATCTCCAAGAACATCCCAAGCAAAATCCCAATTAAATTGCCTGTAACCTTTGGCAAGTTCCGAACAATAAAACAAAAATTCTTTTCCCTCCATTTTCAGTTCGGTTACTACCTCTCGAATTTCTTCCCTTACAGTATCCACGGCCAAAAACCTAATCTCGTCATATTCGTCTCTGTTAGGCAAATTCAAATTTTCAAGGATACTCTCAACAACCTTCACTTGCTTCCTGGCAGAGTATTTCCTATACAACTCTTTAACTACTTTCAGCCTATCTTCTTGAACAAGAAATTCATCTTCATAACTTGGTAGCATGCTAATAGCGTTTTTATTAAAATTAATGTCAAAATCGACATTTTCAAACTCTTTACACAAGACATTCATGACACAAGGAGCCGTAATAAGTGGAGAATATTTCTGATACCTCCGGACAAGGTTCATTTCTTCCTCGGTCTTATTAGGTTTCACAAGTAGTTTCTTAAACTTAATTCCAAACCGACTCCGAGATTCTACGTTATAGCTGTCTTCATAGTGCTTGAATTGTTGATTTAACTCAGGATAAAGATATCTAAAGAAATATGGTTTTTTTGTAATGACCATAGAATTTCTTTTATATTTATCAGCCTTTACCGCGTCGGTATCGTCATCATTGATCCTCACCGGTTTTTTCCATTCCTTTGGGAGCTCAGGCGCGGCCGTACCTTTTATCCTATCAATTTCTTGTCC
>SFNX01000114.1 GCA_004552595.1 Lachnospiraceae bacterium
AGATCACGGACTTGTATCGGTAGTAATACTTGAAAAGAAATCAGATACTAAAGTATTTGTTGATACATGGCTTATGAGCTGCAGAGTTCTTAAAAGAGGAATGGAAGAATTCATAATCAATAAGCTGGTTGAAACGGCAAAATCAAATGGTTTTGATACGATTATTTCAGAATATATAGAAACACCTAAAAATAAAATGGTAAAGGACATTTATAAAACGATGGGTTTTAGAGAAACAGAACCATCAAAGTATGAACTAAAAGTATCAGAATACAAAGAGAATAAAACATTTATTAAAGAGGAACAGTAAGAAGAGGTTAAAATGAACAGAGACGAAGTATTTTCAAAGGTAGTAGAGATAATTAAAGACGTATTTGATAATGACGATCTTGAAATCAGTAATGATACAGTTGCAAAGGATGTAGAAGGCTGGGATAGTCTTAATCATCTTCAACTTATGAATGAAATTGAAGATGAATTTGATATCACTTTTACAATGGGTGAAGTTCAGGGATTTTCAAATGTCGGTGAACTTATCGATTCTGTTATGGCTCACGTTTCATAAGAAGAAATAATGAATAGAAAAGTAATAAATTTTGTTAAAGGAATAATAGTAATAGCCGTATTTGCAGTAGCTCTTTGTATTGCAAATAGAATTCTTATGCATAAATCAGAGGACGGCTATACACAGATGCAATCATATTACAAACAGATTGATAATACAGTAGATGTACTATTCCTTGGAAGTTCAAAAATATATTGTCAGATTGATACGGGAATTCTTTGGGATGAACACGGAATCGCTTCATTTGACCTTGGTGGTGCAGAAGCCCCTCCGTGGAATAGCTATTATTTCCTTAAAGAAGCATTAAAAACGCAAAAACCAAAAGTTATATTTTATGATGCAACAATAATAGGATATAGACAGGATGTATTATATCAGCCTGAAGTTTGGTCAATGACTAATAATTATGGTATGCACTGGAATTTAAACCGTATTATGCAGCTTAGGGAAAACACTGAACAGGATTCCTTATTTAAAAGACTGTTATTTCCTCTTGATACAATGCATTCAAGGTATAAGGAGTTATCAAAGCTTGATTTTGTTGATGAAAACAACTCAATAAACTATAAAGGCTTTGATTACAGAAACACTACCGAAGTATTTGAAACACCGGATGTTTCAACAATGACTGAGTCATTTGTATTTGATGAAAAGCATGAAAAGTATCTTCGTGCAATGATAGATTTATCAAAAGAAAATAATATTCCATTTGTTGTAATGATAACACCGTATGTAGTAACTCCTGAAGAACAGGGATACTTTAACTATGTTGAGGATATATGTATGGAAGAAGGAGTTACATACATTGACTTTAATAAGATGTATGATGAGCTCTCAATTGACTTTTCAACAGATATGGCGGAAAAGGTTCATCTTAACTTTTCCGGAACTAAAAAGCTGACAGAATATCTCGGAAACTACATTGTTAATAATTATGATATTCCTGATCACAGAGGAGATGCAAAATACTCAAGCTGGGATATTGATGCAAAGATTAACAGAGAAAACCGAATTAACGCACAAAACAACGAAGAAAACCAATAATAACAATGGTGGGAATTACGGAATAATAGGCAAAGCGGAGATTGTAAAATAATGAAATATCTGATAATAGGTGGCGGACCAAGCGGTCTTACACTTGCAAACAGCCTGATTAATAACGGTAAAGACGACGTATTAGTGCTTGAAAGAAATGAAGAAGCAGGCGGTCTTTGCAGAAGTAAAAATGTTGATGGCTCACCACTTGACATAGGTGGTGGTCATTTTCTTGACGTTAAAAATAAAAGAGTCCTTGATTTTGTTTTTGATTTTATGCCTGTTGATGAATGGGACAGATATACAAGAGACTCAAGAATAGTAGTAAATGACAATCTTATAGGAAGTCCTATTGAAGCCAATATTTGGCAGATGAAGCTTGAAGATCAGGTTGAGTATTTAAAGGCAATAGCAGTTGCAGGATGTAATCTTAATGTTGAAATGCCTGAAAAGTTTGTTGACTGGATTTACTGGAAGCTTGGTGAAAAGATTGCCGATGATTATATGATTCCATATAACAAAAAGATGTTTGGTGAGAATCTTGATTCTCTTGGAACATATTGGCTTAATAAGCTTCCAAATGTCTCATTTGATGAAACATTAATCAGCTGCCTTGAAAGAAAAGCGTATGGAACACAGCCGGGACATGCAGAGTTTTATTATCCAAAAAAATACGGATACGGCGAAGTATGGTTAAGAATGGCTGAAAGACTTAAAGATAAAATTATTTACAATGAAAAAGCCGTTACACTTGATCTTGATAATAAATGTGTCAACGATAAATACGAAGCTGATATCATTATTAATACAGCACCGTGGGATGCTTTTGACGAAATAAAAGGATTACCTGAAAATCTAAAAAACAATATTAAGGACTTGAAGCACAGCTCAATAGTAATAGATTATATTCCGGAAAATGTTAATAATGAGGCGCAGTGGATTTATTATCCGGATTCCTCACTTGATTATCACAGAATACTTGTAAGACATAATTTCTGTCCAAATTCGAAAGGCTGTTGGACTGAAACTAATCTTGATAGATTTAATAAGGAAAAATCTAAAGAAGGTAACTATTTTATTATGGATTATGCATATCCTCTTAATACAATAGGAAAGCCTGAAAAAATGAAACAACTTCTTGAATATACAAAGAGTAAAGGAGTTATCGGACTCGGAAGATGGGGTGAATGGCAGCATTACAATTCAGATGTAGTTGTTAACCTAGCTCTTGAATGTGCAGACACAATATAGTCAGAATAAATTATGAATAAAATCAAAACAAAAATAAGTGAATATTTTTCGGAAGGGTTAAATAAATACAGGTTTATTACAATAATACTTTTTTTACTTGTGATTACCTTACTTGCATGGCAAAGTGATGATGCCTATCACGCATATGCAATGGCTAAAAATTTAGTTGACGGAAACGGCTTTGTATATAATGTCGGCGAAAGAGCAAGTGCATCGTCATGTCCTCTGTTTACTCTGGTAATAGCGCTTGGATACTTCTTTATCAGACATATGTTTTTAGTTTCGTTACTCATATGTATTATTTTTTCAATCTCAGCGTATTCAATAGTTGTGCACAGATTTTGTAAAGACAAAAAACAGGTTATCATTGCATTCTTTACATTGCTTTGTTCATCAAGCTTTATCAGCTACACTACATCAGGACTTGAAAACAGCATGCTGTATTTTTTAGCAGCTCTTTTCTTATCAAAGTATTTTAGTCTCGAGAAATATAACGCAAAAGATATGTTTTATATGGCTATATTAATATCGCTCATTGCTATGACAAGAATGGATGCAGTATTAATGTTTGTCCCTATGATTTTGTATGTGTATCTTGCAAAACGAGATAACGTTTCATTTGCAAAAGCTGTTGTACTTGGCTTGTCAGGCTTAAGCCCTTTTGTTTTATGGGAACTGTTTTCTTTGTTTTATTACGGATTTTTTGTGCCGAATACAGCATTTGTAAAGCTTGGAACTAATATTCCAAAGCATGATTACATAGTAAGAGGATGTCAGTACGTATTTAATACGATAATTTGCGATCCGATTGTGTTATTTATACCTTTTGTATGCGTAATTTTTCTTATTTTTACTAAGAAGTTCAAAAACATACACTTAGCATTAGGTGTTGTTCTATATGGTCTCTACATCATATATATCGGCGGCGACTTTATGATGGGACGTCACTTTACGGTTATGTTTTTAATGTCGGTAATCGGACTGATATATTTTGCAAACAGTGAGCTTTCAGACAAAGACACAGGACTTGTAGAATACAGGACTCTTGGAAGTAAGCTTATAGCAGCTGTAATTACGTGCTGTGTTGTATACTCAATGACTACAAATGTTATCACAACACAGTTTGAATTTGGTCAGAATTTCAATTCACCGATTTCAGATGAGAGAGGAACATACTTTAAATGGACATCGCTATTTAACAATACGGTTTCATATATTAATACAGGTCATATGTGTATCACATCCGCATGGAATGACCAGGGCGTACAGGATTTAATTGAGGCAGACCTTGACAGCGGAATACTTAAAATGGTACCCGGAATTACAAAATATGATCATAATGACATGTATTTAAATGATTTGTATGGCTTGGGAGATCCATATTTATCAAAGCTTCCTGCAGTATATGAGGAAGGATGGCGAATTGGTCATATGTACAGGGAAGCACCGGAAGGATATTATGAATCGATAATGTTTGGCGGAAATCAGATACGTAATGAGGCGGCAAGCGAATACTATGATGTAATCAGGTTAATTACACATGGAGATTTATTTGATTCAGAAAGAATAAAGGCAATAATAGATATTAATCTTGGAAAATACGACTATCTGATTGATGAGTATAAATCTTCATTGGATGAAAATAACAGACAAATTAATTAGCTTCCGGTGAGAATATGTCAAAAAGACTTTATGAAAAATTAATTGATATAGAAAAAGAAGGTCTTTATCCGTTTCATATGCCGGGACATAAGCGTAATGTTTTCAAAATTAATGATTCTAATGGATTTATTAATAAATTAGCAAGCGCATACAATATAGACATCACAGAAATAGACGGATTTGATAATCTTCATGATGCAGAAGGAATTATTCATGAAGCTGAAGTAAATGCGGCTAAGCTTTATGGTTCAAGAGAAACACACTTTCTTGTTAACGGCTCTTCATCAGGAATACTGTCTGCAATATCTGCTGTATGTATGAGAGGCGATAAGATAATCGTTGCAAGAAATTCTCATATTTCTGTATTTAATGCAATAGTACTTAACGGACTTAACCCTGTATATGTTGAGCCTGAAATAATTGCAACAGAATATATTCACGAAGGAATTCAGGGAAGTATCAGTGCTGATTCGATAGAAAAAACACTGAATAATAATAAGGATGCAAAAGCTGTTGTAATTACTTCTCCGACATATGACGGAGTAATATCGGATGTAAAAAGTATTTCAGAAATTGCACATAAATATAACA
>SFNX01000001.1 GCA_004552595.1 Lachnospiraceae bacterium
ATAGTTCACCTTGGACGACTTAAATCAGGAGAGAGAAAATTGCTTGAAATATGCGAGGTGACGGGAATGGATGGTGATAGTATCGCAACAAATACGCTTTATAAATACAAAGGAAATGAATTTATCAAATTATCGGATATGAAAAATACATACAAGCTTGAGAAGGCATGTATTTTATGAATAAAAGAGAAACCTTCGTTTTTTCGATTAAATACATCTTGGTGGCAGTACTGGCATCTTATCTTTTTTATGATTCAGTATACGCATTTCTATTAATTCTTCCGTTCATAAAGCTGTTCATTTTAAGAGAGAATAAGAAAATCATAAAGGGCAGGATTCTTATACTTGAGGGACAGTTTTGTGAAATGATATGTAGTTTATCAACCTATTTATCTGCCGGGCTGTCACCGGAATCCTCCGTTATCAATGCACGAAATGACATGATGAAAATGTATGGTGAAAAGTCACTTATTGTTAATGAAATGAACGAAGTAATAAAGGGACTAAGTCTTGGAGTGACGTTATCAGACGGTCTTAAGAAATTTGCTTCACGTGTTAAATCGGATGACATCAGGGATTTTGTAACTGTATTTACTGAAGCTTTTAAAAGCGGAGGAAATCTAGTCTCAATAATTAAAAGCACGGTAACAATAATGCAGGATAAGAAACGGATTGAAGATGAGATAAAAGCGATGCTTAAAGGAAAGATGCTTGAGCAGAAGGTAATATGTGTTATTCCGATAATGATCTTTGTTTATTTAAGAGTTTCAAGCTATGAATTTGTAAGCGTTTTATACCATAACGCAGCAGGAATAGCCGTAATGACAGTATGTCTTATTCTCTATGTTTCATCGATTCTGCTTTCAGAAAAAATAGTAAATATTAAGGTCTGATATGAAAAAAATAATTGAACTCTTTGTATCCGATAAAGTAGTTCTTAACATGAAAAGTCTATATCCGGCATGGGAATTTAAAGAACATCTATTAAGTTATTATAAAGAGAAATTTAAGCTATGCTTTGCAGTTTTGTTTGTTGGATTATTTCTTGCATTTGTCTCTTTTGTTACATCAGATGACAGTATTGAAAACGGCAGGATTAAGAGAAACAGCATAGGCAAAGCCGATAAAAAGCTCACACTATACATAGAAGAAAGTAATGAAAATACAAAAGACACAAAGGAATTTGACGTAACAGTATCAGGAAAAAGGTACTCTGATAAGGAAATAAGAAAATTAGCAGATGAATTTAATGATGTATTAATTAAGACAATTCTTAATAAGAACAAAAGCGCAGATTATATAGACAGTGATCTTTCATTTGCTAAGAAGATAGACGGATATCCGTTTGATATTTCGTACTCGGTTGAAAAGCCGCTGCTGATTTCAAGAGATGGCAAAATCAATTTCGATAAAGTCATTGATGAAAGTGAAGTTAAAATCACTGTGACTTATACATATTTTGACTTTAGTGAAGAATGTGAGTTTTATGTATGTCTGTATAAGCCTTTGCTTACAAGAGATGAAGAATTAAGCATTGCAATTAATGATGCGCTTATTAAAAGTGACTTATCAACAATTGATGAAGACTATTATTATCTTCCGGAAAGTGTTCTTGGAAAGAAAATTAAGTTTTATGAAAAGAAGAGGGATAACACATTTATAATTGTTGCTCTGACTTTAGTTTCCTGCGTGATGATTTTTTTCATGAAAGACAATGATATCGGTAAAGAGGTTAAAAAAAGAGAAGAAGAACTTATGCTTGAATATCCAAGGCTTATTAATAAGTTCACGCTCTTTTATAACTGCGGAATGCCTATTAAGAAAATCTGGTTTAAGATCTGCTCCGATTATGAAAATGAAGCATGTGAAAAAAATCCTTTATATGAAGAAATGATAATTACAAGAAACAGCATAGCTGATGGGAAAAGTGAGATAGAAGCATATGAGGATTTTGCACGAAGAATTAATCTTAGAAGCTATCAGGTGTTTTCTAATCTTTTAATTCAGGCAATTGTAATGGGAAAGAAGGAGTTTTCAAACAGTCTCATGATTGAATGTAATGATGCTTTTTTAGAACGCAAAAACAAGGCAAAGAGAATGTTTGAAGAAGCCGGAACAAAGCTCTTAGTCCCAATGTTTATGATGCTGTTTGTAGTAGTGATAATTATTATGTTTCCGGCGTTTGGTTCGTTTAATTTTTAGTTTTAGGAAAGGGAAGGATATGAGAAAGGTAATTGATTTTTTAAGGAAATTTAAGGAAGATGAATCAGCTGTAGGAGTAGTCGAGCTAATATTGATTTTGGTTGTGTTAATAGGACTGGTAGTGATATTCAGGGATCAGCTTACTACAATTATCGGCACAATATTTGAAAGAATTGCATCCGACAGTGCAGCCATATAAAGAGCAGCCAAATAAAATACAGCCATATAAAGAGCAGCCAAATATAATACAGACATATAAGAAGAAAGCGGAGATTACCGTATTTTTGTCCCTGATATTTCTTGTAGTCATCTCATTTGTTTTTATTTTAATCAAAAGTGCCCGTGTTTCCTATATAAGGACAAGGATTGAGGGAAGCACGCTAATAGCACTGAATTCCGCGGTTTCAGAATATAATAAAATACTTTTTGATAAGTTTAATCTTCTGTTTGTTGATACTACATACAAGGGTGTCTTAGAAGGTGGAGATGAAAGCTTTAAGGAGCATTTTGATAAATATTTCGAGATTAATCTGTATGGAGATATGTCATATGCTCTTGAATTTACATCATCTGATGTAAGCGATACTGTATATGCTTCTAATAATAATTATGAGCCTGTATTATCACAAATTAAATATTACATCGATGATGTACTTGGATTTGATAATTCCAGCGAAGATGAAATTCTTAATGAATACATCGATTTATGTATTAGTGAAAATACAGATATGTCTTTATACGAAGAAATATATGAAGCCGGATGTGATGAGAAGCTTGAATTTATAGTTGAAAAAATAAATGAATGTATGAGAGAAGAATACGGATATCATTTTGATTTTTCAAAGCATCTTCAAAGTGTCAGTACAACCGTCTATGTAAGTGATGATTTAAAGGTGTATGAGTGTACAAAGCAAGAGTGCTTAGGCATCGGCATTAAGTGATCATTAAGCAGAAGTAATATTTACAGGGTAGGGAGAGCGCTCTTATTCCGTGAAATAATAGATAAGTGTTCCCCTAATCCCCTTTTTAAAATTATTTGATTTATGTGTGATTTTATAAATAATTTTGGAATCAGAATAGTAAGAGCGTTCGCCCTACCCTGTAAAAATAAAAGAGCAGTATTATCTGTTGAGGCGGCAGCTGCATTACCATTATTTCTAATCAGCGTAATGACATTAATAACACTTATCAACACATACTATATTAACTCAAAAATTGAAGCAGCAATTAACGAAGAAGCAAGATATATATCATATAAGCATTATGATGACGGATATTCTGTAGGGGCGATTGAAGCAGATATTGAATCGCGACTTGGAGACAGATTTTTAAATTCCTGTCTGATAAAAGGCGGCGATAGCGGCTTAAACTATGAAAATAGTGATTTATCAGACAGGGAATTTGTAAAGATAAGTGTTGGCTACACGGTAAAAGCACCGTTTTCCATGTTTTCGATGTTTGAGATACCGTTTGAAAAGACGGTTATTATGCACACTAATATCGGATATATTAACGGACTTAACGGATATTACGATTATTCTGATTATGTGTATATGACTAAAAACGGGACGGTATATCACAGAAGCAGGGAATGCAGTCATATAAGACTGACAATAAAATGTGTTAAGTCAAAAGATATTAAGACATTAAGAAATTCCGACGGAAAGAAATATAAAAAATGTGAGTATTGCCATCCAAGACTTAAGGATGAAAAACTCTATATTACCGATGACGGAGATAAATACCATAATACACTAATGTGTATCGGATTAAGGAGAACAATTGTAAGAGTGAAGCTTTCAAATGTTACAGGTGTTAAGCCATGTTCAAGATGCGGATACTGATTGCTGTTATTATGCTTTTAATATGTAGTATTGAAGATATAAGGGCACATAAGGTTAACATAATTCTACCTTTGACGGTAGGATTATTCTCTCTACTAATGTGCGATTCTTTGATCATGTGCTTTATTTCACTAATCCCGGGACTCATGCTTATAATAACGGCAAAATATATAAAGGGAATCGGTGAAGGAGACGGATATGTAATACTATCGCTTGGCATGATTGCAGGTATTGATGATACATTAACGACACTGTTTCTTTCATTTCTGTTTGCTTCGTTTTATGCAGGATGTTTAGCAATAGTAAAGAAGTCACTTAAGAATAAGGAATTTGCATTTGTTCCGTTTATATTAGCCGGGTATTTAATATGCGTTTTAGAAAAAATATTTATAAAAACGGTGTTATGACGTTAGAGCTTTCGCTTTTAATGCCTGTTATATTAGCCGTCATAATTCTTATCATATTTACAGGCTATTTCTATCATGACAAATGCATAATAGAAAGAGGCGCATATTCTGCCTGTATTAAAGGGGCTGAATATTTATCACAACAAAAAGGGAGTGAACATACAGCTGATGCAGAAAGCATGATGAGGGAAGCATTCTATAATGAGACTGATAACAGATTAACAGGTAAATGGACACTTAGCGCTACAGTATCTAATACAGATGATGAAGTATCCATTAACGTTACAGGTAATATGAGCTGTATGAACGGCATTTTCACAAGGTATTTGTCAATGGCGGCATTTTCTGTTGATATTAATGAAAGCGCAGTAATACCTGACTATGGAGAATTATATAAATAAAAGTATTAAAAACGGAAAGTTAATAATAAACGACAGTGTCGTTCATGATGAAACTGATGATAAATATTACGAGTTTCAGATGATCACAGGGAATGAAATCCCTGTTTTTTTATCATGCAGTAAGATTTTTCTTGATGAGACGGAACAATATGTATATGACGTTAATTCAATGATATGCTTAAGCGAGCTTGCCAAAAAGAAATCACTGACCGGTGATGAGCTCAATATTCTGATTGAATCAGTATGTAGCTGTCAGGAGATGATAAAAAGCTACTTACTCTCACCTGAAGGTCTTATTTTGGACCCTGATTTCGTGTTTTTTGAAAGGAGTAAGAAGACATTTAGATATGCTTTTTTTCCATGGGATAATGAAGATACGTACTCATCATACACTAAGTTGGCGGAGTTCTTACTCTCGGCAATTGATTATTCCGATGAGCAGGCGATTGATATGGGCTATGACATATACGCATCGATATTAAATAAAGACTATGACTTAAGTAAATTTCTGATAAAAGATACTGAGAAAGAAGTGACAGAAAGTATAGAAGATGTGCATATTAGTATTGATACAGAGGAAAAGAAGGAGAGAAAGAGGCTTAATACATTTTCTGTTGTGTGCATAAGCATTAACAGTCTTATTTTTATTCTTATGCTTACCGTGTTTTTGTGGAGCAGGCGGCTGTTCCGGTTATGGATATTGTTCGTAAATCTTAATTATAGTAAAATAGATGGGATGATTATTTTGCGTATTAAGCGGAGAATTTTATGAAAGTCAACATTTACTATGGTGGTCGCGGAATTATCGGAGACCCTACAATATTTGTTATTAATAAAATTGAGACAGTGCTTGAAGAGCTGAATGTTACAGTAGAGAGATTTAACTTATATGAGCTTAAGAACTCAATTGTTTCTCTACCGTCTTCACTGAATAATTGTGATGCTGCGATTTTTGCAGCTACTGTTGAGTGGTACGGAATCGGCGGATATCTTACACAGTTTTTAGATGCATGCTGGCTTTTTGGAAATAAAGAGAAAATAAAAAAGACTTATATGTGCCCTGTTGTAATGTCAACGACATCAGGAGAGAGAGAAGCAAAGACCCAGCTTATGACAGCATGGGAGAAGCTTGGAGGCCTTGCAATTGAAGGTATCTGCGGATATGTTGCAGATATGATGAACTTTGAGCTTAACAAGGATTACGGAACGTTAATTGAAAAGCAGGCAGAGAACATTTACAGGACAGTCAGTCAGAAAGCACAGCTTTTGCCTTCGTCAAGCAATTCAATTACAGTAGTTGCCGAGAATCCTATGACGATGTCATTATCACCTCAAGAATCAGAGCAGCTTTCTAAATACGCATCAGACGAGTCATACGTTCAGCAACAGAAGGAAGACATTTCAGAGCTTGTTTCAAGGTTCAGCGGAATGCTTGAAGCAAAGTCTGTTGATGAAAACCGCATGTACATTGATGACTTTACAGAGCATTTTGTTAAGGCAGGTGCTGTTGACGGAGTGTTCAAGTTCGATATTAAGGAAAGAAAGCAGCCTTTAATAATTGAAGTTAAAAACGCTGATTTAAGCTGCTACTACGGAATAAAGGATAATCCGGACGTATATTTAAAGCTTAACGCAGAGATCATGAATAAAATCATCTCAGGAAGAGAGACGTTCCAGCGTGCCTTTATGGCAGGGGAAATGCAGATTAAGGGTAACCCGGGATTATTCAGAAAACTTGACGACATGTTTGCATTTTAAAATATAGTATTACAATTCAGTGTTTTGCTTAAGGAGGATAAAATGAAAAAGGACGATTGTATTTTCTGTAAGCTTGCTAACGGGGAAATCCCGACAAATGTAGTTTATGAAGATGATACATTTACAGTAATTATGGATGCAGCTCCGGCAACAAAGGGACATTGTCTTATTTTGCCTAAGGAGCATTACGCTAACATCTATGAGCTTGATGAAGAAGTTGCAGGTAAGATTTTCAAGCTTGCAAAAGAACTCGCTATTAAGTTGACTGATAAGCTTAACTGTGATGGATTTAATATCGTGCAAAATAACGGCGAGTGCGCAGGACAGACAGTATTCCACTTCCATATGCACTTAATTCCAAGATATAAGGATGACAATCAGAAGATTCTTTGGGAGCCGACAAATCCAACTGCTAAAGAGCAGGAAGCAATACTTGAGATACTTACAAAATGAAAAAGATAGTATTAACAGGTGGCGGAACGGCAGGACATGTAACTCCGAATCTTGCACTGGTTCCTACACTTATTGAAGAAGGTTTTGAAATTGAATATATCGGTTCATATGAGGGAATCGAGAAATCGCTTGTAGCTGATTACGGCTTAAAATATCACGGAATTTCCACAGGAAAGCTGAGAAGATATTTTGATATTAAGAATTTCACGGACCCATTCAGGGTAATTAAAGGCTTTTTTGAAAGCTCGAAGCTCATGAAAGAAATAAAGCCTGACATCGTATTTTCAAAAGGCGGTTTTGTATCAGTACCGGTCGTAATGGCAGCAGGACGTAAGAAAATTCCTGTAATAATTCACGAATCCGATATGACACCGGGACTTGCGAACAGGTTAAGTTTTAAATATGCAACTAAAATCTGCTGTAATTTCCCTGAGACGAAGGCATCACTTCCTGAAAGTAAAGCAGTTCTAACCGGTACTCCGATTAGACAGGAGCTTTTTACGGGAAATAAACAAAGCGCGAAAGAATTTTTACAGTTTAGCGATGATAAGCCTGTAATTATGGTTATAGGCGGAAGCCTTGGTGCGCTGAATGTCAATATTAAGGTGCGTGAGGCACTGCCGCTTATACTTGATAAGTTCAACGTTATACATCTTTGCGGAAAGGGTAAGCTTGATGAGACATTAATAGGCACTAAGGGCTATGCGCAGTTTGAGTACATAAAGGATGAGCTTAAGGATTTGTTCGCACTTGCAGATGTAGTAATTTCAAGGGCGGGAGCTAATGCAATTTGTGAGATTGCAGCACTTAAGAAGCCTAACATACTCATTCCGCTTCCGTGTAACGCCTCACGGGGTGACCAGGTGCTTAACGCAGCTTCTTTTGAAAAGCAGGGATTTTCAGTAGTATTAGAAGAGGATAAGATCACAAAAGAAACGCTTTTTGACACCATTCTTGATGTCTATGAAAACAGGGACAAATTTATCAAGGCTATGGAGAGTTCAAATCAGACTGACTCTGTCAATTTAGTTACTAAGCTGATCAAAAGCCTGACATGATATCATAAGGTGGTTTGCCACGTATGAATAAATGGGAATTATGGAGAATAAGAAAGGAAATGAAAAATGATTTCATGGAAAAATTATGATGAATTATCATCTGTAAAGAAAATGGAGAGTGCTGCCAAAGTGGACTTAACAAAGGCTATGGCAGGTGATGAGGGAGCAAAGAGAGTGGCAAAGTATACTGTTGCCATGTCAAACGGACTTTCATATAACTTTGCAGCTAAGCAGGTTGATGATGAGATTATTTCTGCATTAGCAGATTTTGCCAAGGAAGCACAGTTAACAGATAAGTTCAAGGCTTTATACAACGGTGAGGTTATCAATACAGGAGAGAAGAGACTGGTTCTTCATCAGCTTACAAGAGGACAGCTTGGAGATGATGTTATCGCAGAAGGCGTTAATAAGAGAGAGTTTTACGTAGCTCAGCAGACTAAGACTGCTGAATTTGCAAATAAAGTACATGCAGGCGAAATCGTTAACGAGAAGGGTGAGAAGTTCACTACTGCAGTTCAGATTGGTATCGGCGGTTCAGACCTTGGACCAAGAGCGATGTACCTTGCACTTGAAAACTATGCTAAGAAGAACAATACATTTAAGATGGAAGCTAAGTTTATCAGTAATGTAGATCCTGACGATGCAGCACTTGTTCTTAACTCAATTGATGTTGAACATTCACTTTTCGTTCTTGTTTCCAAGTCAGGAACAACACTTGAAACACTTACTAATGAATCATTTGTTAAGGATGCACTCACAAAGGCAGGACTTGATCCTTCTAAGCACATGATTGCAGTTACATCTGAGACATCACCACTTGCAAAGTCAAGTGATTACCTTGCAGCATTCTTTATGGATGACTATATCGGTGGACGTTTCTCATCAACATCAGCAGTAGGCGGTGCAATTCTTTCACTTGCATTTGGTCCTGACGTATTCGAAAGATTTTTAAACGGTGCTCACAGTGAAGATGAGAACGCCAAGAACGAAGACATCCTTAAGAATCCAGCAATGCTTGATGCACTTATCGGTGTATATGAGAGAAATGTTTTAGGATATGAAGCAACTGCAGTTCTTCCTTACTCACAGGCATTAAGCCGTTTCCCTGCACACTTACAGCAGTGCGACATGGAATCAAACGGTAAGAGTGTTAACAGATTCGGCGAGCCTGTAAATTATGTAACAGGACCTGTAATCTTTGGTGAGCCTGGAACAAACGGACAGCATTCATTCTATCAGCTTCTCCACCAGGGTAAGAACATTATCCCAATGCAGTTTATCGGATTTAAGAATAATCAGGCTGAGATGGATGTTAATATTCAGGGTTCTACAAGCCAGCAGAAGTTATGCGCTAACGTAGTAGCACAGATTATGGCATTTGCATGCGGTAAGGATGATGAGAATAAGAATAAAAAGTTTGATGGAAACCGTCCTTCAAGCATCATTATCGGAGATAAGCTTACACCTGAAACACTTGGTGCAATTCTTGCACACTTCGAGAACAAAGTAATGTTCCAGGGCTTTGCATGGAACTTAAACAGCTTCGACCAGGAAGGCGTTCAGCTTGGTAAGGTACTTGCAAAGAAAGTACTCGCTCATGAGACAGACGGAGCATTGAAGGCTTACAGCGATTTATTCAATATTTAATATGAAAACAATCTTAAGTTGCACGGTGAAGGCCGTGCAACTTAAGATTATATTACATTTAAGTAAATTTGGAGATTGATTTATGAAAATTGTTGCATTAGAGATTAAAAACGTCGGTAAAGACATTTCGCTTGAGCGCTTCAATGAATTCGGTGAGTTAGTGACATATATGAATTCAAAGCCTGAAGAAATGGCTGAAAGATGCAGCGGTGCAGATGTAATTATTGTAAATAAGCTTCCGGTTAACGAAAATACAATCGGTAGTGTTGATACACTTAAAATAGTTCTTACTACAGCTACAGGCTATGACAATATCGACGTAGCATTCCTTAAGTCAAGAGGAGTCAAGGTTTGTAATGTTAAGGGCTATTCAACAGACAGCGTTGCACAACATACATTCGCACTTTTATTCTATGTTTATGAAAAATTAAGAAGCTATGATGATTTCGTTAAGAGTGGAGAATATTCAAAGCATGACATATTCACATATTTTGATGAGCCGTTCTCGGAATTAAGCGGTAAAGTATGGGGTATTGTCGGACTTGGAGAAATCGGTAAAAGAGTTGCCAAAATTGCAACAGCGTTCGGCTGTGAAGTAGTTTATTATTCAACAAGCGGCAGAAATTCAAATAATGACTATGAGCAGGTTGACTTTGAAACACTTCTTAAAATATCTGACATTATATCAGTTCATGCACCGCTTAATGAAAAGACAAAATACCTTTTCAATGCCGATGCATTTAAGAAGATGAAGAAAACAGCAGTATTCATTAACGTTGGACGAGGACCTATTGTAAATGACAGAGATTTAACTGATGCCTTAAAGGCAGATGAAATTGCAGCAGCTGCAATTGACGTACTTGAGAAGGAGCCAATGGATCCAAATTCACCTTATTTTGAGATTACCGATTCAAGAAAGCTCTTTATCACACCTCATATTGCATGGGCAACTCAGGAAGCAAGAGAGAGGCTTGTAGCAGAAACCTATTATAACCTTAAGGCAATAGTAGATAACGCTGAGCCAAGAAACAGAATTGATTTACTCTAATTATGAACATTTTATTTGAGGACAGACATATAATTGTATGTGAGAAACCGTCAGGAATTCCTACTCAGGCGGGTAAAGTCACCGAAAAAGATATGTTAAGTGAAGTGAATAATTACTTAAAAAGAGCAGGGGAAAACTCCCCTGCTTATATTATTCACCGCCTTGACAAGCCTGTCAGGGGCATTCTTGTATTTGCAAAAACAAAGCAGGCAGCAGCTTTACTTAATTCAGAGCTCACAGACACTTCATCAAAACCGGCATGTAAAACACAGGCTGAAGTCATACAAAATAACAAAACCTCTTCAAATGCAGATAATAATAAATCGAAGGGCTTTATTAAGCACTATACCGCTATAGTTGAAGGTCTCTTTGATGATAACAATAAATCCGGCATCCTTAAAAACTACATATACAAGGACGGGAATAAAGCCTATATTGATGATGAAAGAAAGAACGCTTCATCAAAAGAGGCAATACTTGAATACAGCGTAATTAGCGAAGAAACAGTTAAAACAGGCGAAAATGTAACTCATATTTGCAAAGTAAGCATATTTTTGCACACCGGACGTTTTCACCAGATAAGGTGTCAACTTTCTAATATTAACCACCCGATTATCGGAGATACTCTGTATGGCTCTAAATTACAGTATGAAAAAAGACAGGCCATCGGACTTATCGCCGACAGTCTGTCATTCACCCATCCAATCACGAAGAAGCGCATGAATTTCACTCTTCAAATTTAGTACAAAAAACTATGGAGTTCACTCTTCATACTTAGCATTGATAACAGCAGTAAGAAATATTAAATTAACCGAATAGTCTGCCCATATTAAATCCATATCAATAAATGATTCATAGAATACTGCAAACAGAACGCAGAGGGCAAGAAGAGCAAGTGTATTTTTCTTAGCCTTTTCCCTATATGAATTAAATCTCTTAAATACTATCACCATCGTCATAATGAAGACGATAACGCCATGAATTACTAAAATGTCATACATTGCATTATGTACGTTGAATTCAACAAATGATTCAATCGTAAGATTTGTACCGATGCCGGTTAGTGGCTTATGTATGAAGTAAGAGAAAAACTCATACCAGATATTTTCTCTGCCCGAAAATACGTTTTTATAAAATATCGGGATAAACATATTAACGCCTGTCTTACCGATAAGTGTATACGACAGAACGAAGATCAGAGAACCAAAGGTTGCCATGAATACCATTGCCGTATATATTTTCTTAGATTCGATGAATTTACCTTTAAGAATATAGAAAAGGAAAATAAAAACGGTAAGTATAATAAATGCACCTCGCGCTCTGTGCCAGAGGGCAAGACGCAAAATTCTCACAAATAAAAGAACTATAAACAATTCAACAAAGCTGTGCTTTTCATAAAAATGTGCAAGAAGTATGAGTGCCAAAAGCGCTGTATAGGTTGAAAATGTCGCTGCGCCGTTAGTGTTTAATGCAAAGCTTGCATCATAGCTTCCAAAGTAGCTTGGATATAGAATTACAAGCCAGAATAAAAGAAGTGCCATATAAACGCCCGACAAAAATATTACCTGCTTTTTAGATAATATGATCTTATCTGATGCATATATTATAAGTGCGAAATTGGCAGCGGTGAAAAATGCGCCAAAGCCTGAATTTACAATAATCAGGTTGATTCCAATGATTAAAATAAGTGCAGATATAAAGAAGAATTCTTTGTCCTTTTCTTTGATTGCTTTAAATACGTTAAAGTTATTTACAAGCAGGAGACACTCGCATAAAAACACAAAAAGCCCGGCATATTTATCGGTTAAAGCGTAAAATGCCGGTACTAAAAACTTAAGTGCGTAGCACACAATGAGTGTTACAAGCACGGTCATATTGATTATATTTTTCCGGTTAAGTGATTTCATACAATAAATCCGTAATAAGAAATAAGTGCAACAAGTACGCCAAGAATCGCACCACATATTACCTGAAAAGGCGTATGTCCGATAAATTCCTTAAGCTTTTCCTGGGAAAATTCAGGATCCTTATACCTGTCATCAAGCGGGTTCGAAAGATAGTCCATAATTTCGTTAATTATGACAGCCTGCGTTCCCGTCTCACGTCTGACACCTCTTGCATCATACATAACAATTATCGCAAGCATTAATGTCACAGCGAATTCAAATGAACCTGCCCCGTAAGTGAGCATCGAGATTGTAGCCAGGGCACATACTGTAGCTGAGTGACAGCTTGGCATTCCGCCGCTTCCTATTAATCTTTCGCAGTTAACCTTCCCGTTTATAATAAAATCTATAATTGTCTTGATTATCTGGGCTATAGCCCATGCAACTCCCGCAGTAATAAAAATGTGATTATGCGCTAAGTCATAGAGAATATTCATTTCTTTACATTGCCCTGTCTGTTTTGTATAATTATTGTAGAATTCATTATATCATTAAATAAATGATTTTGGTATAGATTGTGAGAGATGCACTACTTAGAATCAGCTCGTTTTACTTAGAGCTTACGGGCACATCGAAAATCCTTATTTTGTTTATTATTTCGATTGCCACTCTGATTCTTATAGATGAAATTAATGACACTGACATGAGGAGACGGCGGGTGAACCCGACTGTCTTTTTGTTGTCTTTATGGAGTGGGGTTTCCTATGCACTTGTAAGTGTTCTTTCAGGCAAAAAGAAGCTGATTTACGCTTTAGGCCTTATCTTTTCGTTTATCGCAATTGCACTTTCCGGCGGATTTGTAGTGTCCGATGAAGCCTACAAATTATCGGTTTATTATTACACCAATTCAACTGTTACGATACTTTCCGTAATATGTATTCTGTTTTACTTTATTATCTATTATATGATTTCACGTCAGTTATTTAATTTGAAGGCAGACAGAGCAACATTCATGGGCGTTGTTTTCTTCCTTCATCTTTTTGACTTTTACTCAGAAACGGCGGCTAAGTTTTCAATATTCCTATCACCGCTAAGCATAAGCTCGGTTGTGATACATGACGTAATGCCGCTTTTGCTCTGGCTGTACCTTGTATATGAGGATAGGATTAAAGAGCGTCTGCAAAGTTCAGAAACGATTGATTCAGACGATGATTACATGGAGGAATGGGACATGAAAAAGCATAAAATACTTAATATGAGAAATATGGCAATTGCCTTTTTAGTAATGATTATTGCATTTGCTGCTTCTGTATTCGTATTGAATAACAAGATAAATTCACTCTATGATGCGACTGTTGTGCTTGAAAATGCAGCGAATTCTAAGATGTCTGTATATGAATTAAAGGGGGAGGACGGCAGTGTCAGGCTTACGCTTATGATTTCACCTGACAATACGGCAACGGTTTATGGCGGAACCGGTAAGGAAAATGGAGCTGAAGCCTTTGAACTCATTAAAAAGTACACAGACAAGGTTGACAAATGGTATTTATATGGCGATGACACTGCCAACAAATCTGTATATGACTTCTGCATTGGCAGAGGGCTTAAGGTTAATGAGACATACATAATTTCGGGAATTGAAAAGATAGATTAATGACAGATGTAATAATCGGAATACTCGCTGTTCCTCTTAATTTAATAATCTATTACCTGTTCGGGGCATTGATTTTAAAGGCGAATAAGAGACCTGTTAATGAAGGTCTTTTGCTTATCGTTGGCTTTTTTACTTATCATATTCTGTTTTTTGTTGTACTGTTTCCGTTTATGATTAAGTACAGGCCGTTTTCATGGTTTGTAAAGACATTCCTTCCGATACTGATTGTTATTCTGCTTGTATCGTTAATAATTAACTTTTCTCATATAAAAGCGCTTATTAATAAAGGCATTTTATTTGTGAAGAGAGAAAAGCTTATTTCTGTAATCGTTTTTACAGTGATTTTACTTCAGGTAATAATCGTTACGGGTACATATAATTTCACGCTTGATGCGGCATATTATGTGTCTAATGTCACTACGACTTTGCAGACTGATATGATTAATGTCTATGACCCGTTCACAGGTTCATGGCTTGATCATTATGAAGTAAGATATTTGTTCGCAACTTACTCGATTAATGACGCATTCATGTGTAAAATACTCACAATTCCCGCACTTATTCAGACTAAGCTTACTATGTCGGCAGTCGTAATCATCATGGTGAACGTTTTATATATTATGATTGCAAAGTGCCTATATAAGGATGACTTAAGAGGCGTTGCCATCATGGTTTCATTAATGTTTATTGTAAATATTCTGTTCTATACGATATTTACATCTTCGCTTTTCTTATTTACAAGGACATATGAAGGTAAGACGATTATCGGAAATCTGTCGGTACTTACTATTTTTTATATATTCATGCTTTTGATTAATGATGAGGAAATCAATCTGCCATGGCTTTCAATGTTCATAATAAGTCTTGGTTCGGTTACGGTTTCATCATCGGGAAATATGCTTATTCCCGCGACATTATCACTGTTATTTGTACCATACATGATAATTAAGAAGACGTTAAAGCCGTTAATTAAGTATCTATGCTGCCTGTTACCCGGAGTGGTAATGGTAGCTGTTTATATTTTATACATAGAAGGGTATTTCGTGTTATACACGTATCCAAGGTGATAATATGCCTGACGTTTCAGTAGCATCTGATAAAATTGAATACCTTTTTAAATGTCTTGAAAAATACAACGGAAGTACAGGCTTTTTAGTACTTTTCTTTGTGATGCTTATATTTGTAGCGGTGTATGCAGATGATAGGGTAAAAAGAATATTTGTACCTCTTTCAGTCGTTATGGTACTGACTGTGTATAACCCTCTTTTTCCTCTTTTGCTTACAAAAATTACTAAAATCGACAGCGAATATTACAGGTTTTTCTGGATAACACCTGTAGTTGTGCTTGTGCCGTACGTGTTTACAAAGCTTATTCTTGCAATAATTGATGGAAAGATTAAGAATAAGGCACCAATTATTGTGCTGGCACTTTTAGTGATTGTTATGTCATCAAAAAGCGTGACTGAAAGCGGAATGAGAATTGCCGAGAATAAGTACAAAATCCCGAATGAGCTAATCGAAATATCTAAGATTATTCATGCCGACAGCGATAAGGAATATCCAAAGGCCTTTTTGGAATTTGAATACAATATGCAGATGCGCCAGTATGATGCGAAGATGCTTCTTACAATAGACAGGGAAGATTATCTGTATGCTGTGTCGAATGAGTACACCACTGAGATGATTGACTCGGATGAATTTCCGCAGTACAGGCTTTTGGCGGGGCTTATAAGATATCAGAACGTTGAGCCTGAAAAAATCGTTGAAGGGCTCAAGCTTACAAACACCGAGTATGTCGTACTTACAACGGGAAGTACCATGATTCCTGCGCTTAAGGAAGAAGGACTTACAGAAGTAAAAAAGACAAAGGGGCATACGATTCTTAAGCTTGACAGTGAAGAGATAGAGAGCATTGAGTTAATTGACTATTCAAATGTGTATAAAGAGGGCTTGTAATAATTGTCACAAAAGAGATTAACGGTTTTTACGCCGGCATACAATAGAGAAAAGCTTTTAAAAAGGCTTTATGATTCGTTAGTCAACCAGACATGTAAGGATTTTGTCTGGCTTATTGTTGATGACGGCTCGACAGATAATACAAGAGAGCTTATCAAAAAACTAAAGGCGCTTAATGAAATCGAAATTGAATATATATACCGCGAAAACGGCGGCAAGATGCGTGCGCATAATGACGGCGTTAAGAACACAAAGACGCCGTTTTTTCTCTGTGTTGATTCAGATGATTATCTTGTAAGCGATGCAGTTGAGACGCTTCTTAAAGTTGCAGATAAGTATAATTTAGAGAAAGAATCCGGCCTGGCAGGAATTATTTCACATAAAGGGGCAAGTGAGAATAAGCTTCTTTCAGGAGTAGAATTTAAAAAGGGAATTGAGAGAAGTACACTTTACAATCTGTATCTTAACGGGTTTAAGGGAGAAACTACGATTATGTTTTTAACAAAAGTAATCGCAAAGTATCCGTTCCCTGAAATAGAAGGCGAAAAATATGTGCCTGAAGACTATATTTATGATAAAATAGATTGTGATTTTGAATACATTGTATTTGACAAAATTACTACAGTATGTGAGCTTGTAAGCGAAGGGTACACTGATTCGGTCATTAAGCTAAAAAAGTCTAACCCGAAAGCCTTTTATTTGTATTATAAGCAGAGGGCGTTAATTACACCCGTGAGCATTCTTAAGATTAAGTACCTTGGCTTTTTCGTTAAATACGCTAAATTAACAGGCGAGAACATATTTGATATTAAGCTTAATAAGTTTTATGTAATTGTCGGTATTTTGGCATCGGTATTTATTAATGAATAAATTGCAGTTAAAAAAGAGAATATACAGCTTTCTCATGTCACTGTTAATTGTTGCGATAGAGACAGGGATTGCATCATATATTGAGGTCGTATACTACAACACACAGCTCCCTAAGGCATTCTATTTCTGGGGCCATGTGTTTATTGCTGTAGTATATGCCTTTATTTTGTTTATTTTTTCGACGATGTATGGCGGACTGAAGATCGGCTCCTTCAGGATGATTGAGCTGATGTTTTCCCAGGTTCTTGCGACACTTGTAACAAACATAATTTTCTATGCGATTGTTACGCTTCTTGCATACCACTTCCCGTCAGTCATACCGCTTATTGTTGCAATGGCGGCGCAGTGCATACTTATCGGCTGCTGGATTTTTGTTGCGACATACATTCACAGATTTCTGTTTCCGCCGCTTGATGTTCTCTTAGTCTATGAAGGGAACACTAAGGACATATTTGTTCAGAAGGTCAAAACAAGAAGACATCAGTTTCAAATTAACGAAGCGATTTTAGCTACTGATGACTATGACTTAATTACAGCTGCAATTGATAAGCACCAGGCAGTAATGATGTGGGACGTATCCGCAGAGAGACGTAACGTAATTTTTAAGTATTGCTATGAGCATTCTGTCGAGACATACGTTATGCCTAAGATTATGGATATTGTATTAAGAGGCGCAACACCTCTTCATTTCTTTGATACACCTCTTTTGTTAACGAAGAGCTCTCCGCTTGAAGTTGAGCAGCTCATTTTCAAAAGATTATTTGACATCGTTATTTCTCTTATTTTAATTATTTTAACTTCGCCGTTTATGATTATCACGGCACTTTTCGTTAAGGGATATGACGGCGGCTCAATAATATACAAACAGAAGCGACTTACACTTAACAACAAAGAATTTTACATTTATAAATTCAGATCCATGCGTGAGGACGCGGAAAAAGACGGAGTCGCAAGACTTGCACAGAAATCCGATGACAGAGTGACTCCTGTCGGCAAATTAATCAGAAAGATAAGATTTGACGAGCTCCCTCAGCTTTTCAACGTGCTTTCAGGTTCAATGTCATTTGTGGGACCTCGTCCTGAGAGACCTGAAATAGCTGAGCAGTATATTGAGGACATGCCAGAATTTACTTACAGAACGAAGGTTAAGGCAGGAATTACAGGATATGCTCAGGTGTATGGCAAGTACAATACTCTTCCATACGATAAGCTTAAGTTAGACCTTTATTACATCGAGAACTACTCACTCTGGCTTGATATTAAGCTTATTATTCTTACTGTTAAGATTTTATTTAAGCCTGATGCAACAGAAGGCGTTGACAGCGGAAGCATTACCGCTAATGATACTTTGAATACAGCAAAGGAATCAAAGAATAAATAATTATGGCAGAACTTAATGAATTAGTCAGTGTTATTATCCCTGTATATAACGCAGAAAACTGCATAGGTGATACAATCGCTTCAATCCGTTCCCAGGACTATACAAACTGGGAAATCATACTGGTTGACGATAAATCAACAGATAAGAGCTTAAGCATTATTAAGTCACTTGAATGCGATAATATCCGTGTCTTTGAATCAACAGGTAAAAGTGCGGCAAGAGCCAGGAATTTAGGTATTAAAGAGGCAAAGGGAAGATACATTGCGTTTCTTGATGCTGATGATTTATGGGACCCGAAGAAATTATCAAAGCAGCTTGAATTTATGAAATCATGTGATGCTGCATTTTCATTTACCGGATACGAATTTGCCGATGAATACGGAGTAAGCGTTAATAAAATCGTGCAGGTCCCAAGGACGATAAATTATAAGCAGGCGCTTAAAAACACTACCATTTTCACAAGTACTGTAATATTCGACATGACTAAGCTCACTAAAGAAGATATTTTCATGCCGGAGGTTAAGAGTGAAGATACGGCCACATGGTGGAAGGTGCTTAAGAAAGGCATCACAGGGTATGGACTAAATGAAGGACTTACGCTTTACAGACGAAGCAGCGGAACTCTTTCATCAAATAAAATCGAAGCAATCAGAAGAATTTGGAACCTGTATAGGAAGGTTGAGAACCTGTCGGTAATTTACAGCGTATGGTGCTTCTTATTCTGGGCAATCAGGGCTGTAATCAGGAGAATATAATGGGAAAGCTTCAGGTTTTGCTATCTGTCCTTAATATGGATAGCATCAATTACATAGATTCTTTGAAGATTACAGGAGATGCTGTAGTTATTAACCAGTGCGACACTGATGATTCAGAGATAATAAACAGACGGTCTGTAAACGGAAGTGATCAGGCCGTTAAGTATGTTAAAACAAAGCAGCGGGGGCTGTCAAAAAGCAGAAATGAAGCAATAAAAAATGCCGATGCAGATATCTGCATACTTTGTGATAACGATGTCGTATATGAAGATAATTATGAAGAGCTTATTTTAAATGAATTCGACAGGCTTCCTGATGCGGATATCATAGTTTTTTATATTAAGAGAAAAGAAAAACCTAAACCAAATTATGACTCTTTACGAAGAATGGATTATTTTTCTGTTCTTAAAATATTTTCTCCGGAAATTGCATTCAGAAGGGAAAGTGTTAAGGACTTAAGCTTTAACGAGGATTTTGGCGCAGGGTCTGATAAGTACATTATGGGAGAAGAGAACATCTTTCTCTATGATGCGCTTAAGAAAAAGAAAAAGATTTATTACGTTCCTGTTAAGATAGCAACACTTAAGGAAGTTAATTCAACATGGTTTAGCGGATATGATGAGAAATTCTTTTTCTCAAGAGGTGCTAACTATGCTGCAATGTCAAAGCCTTTCTCGCACATCCTTATATGGCAGTTTGCATTGAGAAAGACAGCACTATACCGTGACTCGATTTCTACTATTAATGCAATTAAGGCTATGTATAAAGGGCGGGCAGAATATATTACAAGCATTAAATTATGATTACTTTGCAAATATGAGTAGAATTTTCGTAGTAGGCGACCATAAAACCGGTACCGGACCTGCAAATGTTACAAAAGAATATATAAGATGTCTGCCTGAGAATACACTGTATCAGAAACGTACTTCTAAAATCGGAAGACTTCCTGAGCTTTTTATTAACATTTTAAGAAGCGATATTATCTTTTTTTCAGGATATTCAGCCCAGAATGTTATCGGGATGAAGCTTGCTAGAAAGCTTCATAAGCCAACAGCTTATCTTGTTCACGGTGCAATTACTTATGAGAATAAGATAAATCATGATGAGAATGCACATATGAGCGAGGTTGAAGAAGAGACATTAAGGCTTGCAGACCGCTTATTTGCTGTATCTTCAAGGTTTTGCGAGTGGCTTAAAGATAATTATCCTGAGTATAAAGATAAAATAGATTTTGTCACGAATGGAATAGATGAAAGAGCATGTTCTGAGGTTGCAAATACAGATTTTACTAAAATTCTTTCAATTGGCGGTGGTATGCCAAGGAAGATGATTTTGCACATATGTGCGGCTATTGAACGCCTTAATCGGGAAGGATACGACTTTACACTCTATGTTATCGGAAAAGACGGTGCGGATACAGAAGCAATCAATAAATATCCTTTCGTTAAGAACTTATCTTTAGTCAGTAAAGAGAAAAAAGAAGAGCTGTTTAGTGAATGCGGTCTGTTTATTCAGAATAGCTGCTTTGAAACATTCGGACTTGCACCTGTTGAGGCTCTGCTTAGCGGAATGAGCATTTTATGTTCAAAGGAATGCGGAGTACTTGATCTGTTCAGTTCACTTTCTGAGCATGATGTAATTAATGATTACTCATCTTCTTATGAAATTGCAGAAAAGATTAAATATATTATTAATCATCCTAACAGGGAAAAGCTTTTATCAGACATAGACTTTGATACTATGTCATGGGAAGCAAGAACTAAAGAACTTGTTAATAAGCTTTTTGACATTAAGGTCAGAAAATAAATGGGAAAGCTTAAATATTTGTCCAAAAACATAGCTTTATTTTCAATAAGTAATTTCGTATCGAAAATACTTGTATTTTTGCTTGTCCCGTTTTATACAAATGTACTTACTACATATGAATACGGTATTGCTGATGTAATACAGGTGACACTTCTTTTATTAGTACCGATGGTAACTCTTAATATCGGTGAAGCGGCTTTAAGATTTGGCGTTGAAGAAGTAAATAACAGGAAAAGCATTTACTTAGTCGGAATTAAATATGTATTAAGAGCTTCAATTATTGTTGTATTTATATGCTTTGCATTAAGGGGTGTCTTATCAGTTAAGGAGATAGCAAGGTTTAGTGCATCAAGTATACTTGGAATAAGAATAAATGAGATAAAATGGTATCTTACATTATTTGCTGTTTTATTCGCTGCAAATGCATTGTATGAATTTCTGATATTGTATTTTCAGGGTGCTGAGCTTGTCGAAACAATCGTTATCGGAAGTGTCAGCTGCACCTTAATAACGATTTGCAGTAACCTTTTTTTTCTTTTGGCATTAAAGACCGGCTTAAACGGCTACATTTATTCTCAGATTATCGCATTTTCTCTAGCTTCCTTAATAATGATATCAGTCGGGAAAAAGAGGGTTAATGCTACCTTAAATTCAGGTGAGAATTTAGACAATACGCTAAATATTTTGCCGGCCGACAATATTAATGAACTTGAGAAGAGAATGCTTGAATACAGCAGACCAATGATTGCCTATTCAACAGCAAGCTGGGTTAACAATGCAATCGACAGATATTTCGTCCTTTACTTATGC
Source organism: Lachnospiraceae bacterium (assembly GCA_004552595.1). GTDB lineage: Bacteria > Bacillota > Clostridia > Lachnospirales > Lachnospiraceae > UBA2868. The sequence goes on from SFNX01000001.1 coordinate 21,937, forward strand.
GGCGCCACAATAAACGGAATTTACGGTGTTGCATACAAAATCCCTGCAATATTAATGGTCTTTCAGAGAATTTTTGCACAGGCCTGGCAGCTTTCAGCAACGAAGGCGCATGGGGAAGAAGACTCAGACGTTTTCTATTCTGACATGTACAAGGTGTATAATAGCTTTATGGTAATAGGATGCGCTGCATTAGTTCTTCTTGTAAAGCCTGTTGCCGCATTCTTATTCAGAAAGGACTTCTATGAGGCATGGAAACTTGTGCCGCCTCTGCTTATTTCAGTAATATTTGGTGCACTCACAGGATTTCTTGGTTCAATTTGTCTTGCACATAAAGATTCCAAATCGATGGGAAAGGCAACTTCAATCGGGGCGTTTTTTAATATAGTATTAAATCTTATTCTGATTCCTTACTTTCAGGCAATGGGAGCAGCGGTTGCAACGGGAATATCCTATTTCACGATGTGTATGATGGCCGTTTATTTTGTGAGAAAGCATGTTTCTCTTAATGTTAAATTTGCGCGTAATTTCGTGTCGTACTTAATTCTTGTAATAGAGTCAGCGGTCATGATTTTTGAACTGCCTTATCATATACTTATATGCGCGCTTTTATTTATTGTAATCGTTCTTATTTATATTAAGGATTTTATTGAAATTGTTAATGTTTTTTTGAAAAAATCAGGATTAAACCGTAGCAATGAACGAAATTAAAACACTGACATTTTATTCAAATTATTTCAACCACCATCAGAAAGCACTATGTGATGAGTTTTATAAAATACTTGGTGATGGCTTTAAATTTATAGAGACAATGCCTATGGAGGGCTTCAGGGCAAGCATGGGATGGGGCGAGAACACGCCTGATTATGTGTTAAGAACATATGAGAGTGTTAAGAACGCTTCAATTGCTGATAAACTTGCCGTTTCATCCGACTTAGTGATTATGGGAACGGCGCCTGAAGATTACTGTGAAGAAAGGCTAAAAGAAGGAAAGCTTACATTCAGATATTCTGAAAGGCCGCTTAAGGAAGGTTTTATTAAGTTTTTTATTCCAAGACTTACAAAGAAATATATTAGGATGCATCTTAAAAACCGCAATAAAAACATTTATGTTTTATGCGCAAGTGCGTTTACGGCACTTGATTTTAAGAAGATGTTTAATTCTTATCCCGATAAATGCTATAAATTCGGATACTTTCCTGTTCATAAGGAATATGATCTTAATGAGCTTATGGACAAGAAGAAAAAAGAAGGCTGTGTAACAATTCTCTGGCTTGGCAGAATGCTTAAGCTAAAAAGACCTGATCTTATTGTTAGCGCCGCTAAGAACTTAAAGGATTTAGGATATGACTTTAAGCTTCATATGGTAGGCGAGGGCGAGATGAGACCTGTGCTTGAAGATATGGTAAAAAGGTCAGGGCTTGAAGACAGAGTCACATTTGAAGATTTTCTCTCTCCTGATAAAGCAAGAGAGAGAATGTCTGAATACATGATATATGTTATGACTTCAAATAAGCTTGAAGGCTGGGGGTCTGTTATTTATGAAGGACTCAACGCTTCATGTGCGGTCGTTGCATCGCACATATGCGGAGCGACTCCTTACCTTATTAAAGATAAAGAAAACGGACTTATTTTTAAAAGCGGCGATGTAAAATCGCTGACAAATAAGCTTAAAATGCTTCTTGATAACAATGAGCTGATTGAAAAGTACGGAAGAAACGCATACGAGACGATGCATAGTAAGTGGAATCCTGAAAATGCGGCAAAGTCGGTACTTAAGCTGGCAGAAGGACTTATTAAGGCAGGAAGCGATGGATTTAACGTTAAATATCCTGATAAAGAATATATTATAGAAGACGGACCTTGCTCAAAGGCCGGATATCTTAAAAATAACTGGTATAAGGATGGAAAATAAAATGTATAAGTTGGATTTTACAAAACCTGTAAACGTTCATTTTATGGGAATCGGTGGAATCAGCATGAGCGGTCTTGCTGAGATTTTACATGACAGGGGCTTTAAGGTTACCGGTTCTGACAGAAGTAAAAGCAGTATTACAGAGGCTCTTTCAGAAAAGGGAATCAGCATAAAATACGGACAGGTTAAGGAAAATATTACAGATGACATTGACCTTTTAGTATATACAGCTGCAATTTCTGCTGACAATGAGGAGCTTTTAGAGGCTAAGAGACGCGGCATTGAATGTATAAGCAGAGCCGACATGCTTGGCCAGATTATGAAAAATTACAAGGTTCCGATTGCAGTTTCGGGAACTCATGGCAAAACGACAACAACCTCAATGATTGCAACCATATTAATGGAAGCTGAATCAGACCCTACGGTTACTGTCGGCGGAATGCTTGAATGCATTGGCGGCAATTTGAAAATCGGGCAGTCTGACTTATTCTTAACCGAGGCATGTGAGTACACAAACAGCTTTTTAAGCTTCTTTCCTAAGATTGAAGTAATTCTTAACATTGAAGAAGACCATCTTGATTTCTTTAAGGATATTAACGACATACGTAATTCCTTCAGACGTTTTTCTGAAATACCGGGTGAAGACGGACTTCTTATAATCAGCGCTGATATAGATAATTATGAAGAGATAGTTAAGGACGCCAAATGTAAGGTTATTACTTTTGGCAACAGTGAAAAGGCTGATTATCAGGCATCAAAACTTGAATTTGATGAAAAGGGAATGGCCCGCTTTAATGTATCGCGTAATGGAAATATTGGTGAGCGAATTGAGCTTAGTGTTCCGGGCAACCACAACGTAACTAATGCACTTGCATCAATTGCCGTGGCAGATTACATAGGCATTGATGCTAAAACCGTTAAAGATGCATTATTTAAGTTTCATGGCGCCAACAGACGTTTTCAGATCAAGGGCGAAGTGAACGGTATTACCGTAATTGATGATTACGCACACCATCCAACAGAGATTAAGGCAACACTAAATGCTGCAAGAAACTTCAAAAATAAAAAGCTTACCGTAGTATTTCAGCCGCATACATATTCACGTACAAAGGCTCTCTTTGATGACTTTACGGATGCACTTTTATTAGCAGACAGAATCATCTTAACAGAGATTTATGCGGCAAGAGAAAAAAATACAATCGGCATTTCATCAAGAGATTTAGAAAAGGCACTTAAGGAAAAAGGTGCTGACGTAATTTTTCTTGAAAATTTTGATGATATTGAAAAATTTATATTGGCAAATTGTCGGTCGGGAGAATTGTTGATAACTATGGGAGCCGGAAACGTTGATATTATCGGCGATTCACTGCTCAAAAAATAGGTTATCCACATTTCCACATTTTTTGAAGTAATTTTTATCTACAGTTTGAAAATAATAATGCTTTACATAAGATAAAAATGAATATTTAACAATTACGATAAATGCGCTTGATGATAAGTTACATAAGTAGTTACGCGGGATTTTTATCCACATTATCCACAATTTCCACTTTATCGCAAAAGCGCGATTTTACGCGGTTTTTCGGCATTTTTACCCCTTGAAAATCGAAAGTCCTGTATGTATAATGTGGACTTGTTCGAATAAAGATCGGGAGAAGGAAATGAGCGAATTAACACTACTGTCGGATGTGAGTTTTGATACAACTTCACTATCCAATATTTATATAGATGAATACATGTCATCCAACAATGAATCACAGGTTAAAATCTATTTGTACCTTTTAAGACATTTATCAAAAGGGACACCTGTGTCTGTTATTACTATTGCAGACGCTTTCAACTATTCTGTCACAGACGTTGAGCGTGCGCTTTTTTACATGGAAAAGCAGGGGCTTATGGCGCTTAAGACAGATAATGACCAGATTGTCGGATTAAGACTGCTTCCTCTTAATAAAAGAAGAACGGACAACTTTGTTCTTATGGAGACAAAAGAAGTTAAACAGACAAAAAAAGAAATTGTTAAGCCTTCATATTCGGCTGCTGAAGTTAAGGAATTTACAAAGAGTGATGAAATCGGAGAGCTTTTATTTGTAGTTGAGGCTTACTTAGGAGTTCCGCTTACTACACGTGATATTAAGAGCATTATGTTCATGGTTAAGGAGCTTTCATTTGATACTGAAATGATTGACTATTTAGCTGAACAGTGCATTGAAAACGGTACAAGATCACTTGTAGAAATGGCCAAGGTGGCTAAGAGCTGGTATGAGGAAGGCGTTAAAAGTGTAGAAGAGGCCAAGGCGCTAACTAACGATGTTCCAAAGGAAGTTTATGAGGTCTTTTCCGCATTCAAAATAAAAGCCGGTTCAAGAAAGCCTTCAGTTAAGGAGTCAGGCTTTGTTAAGAAGTGGACTAAGGAATTAAAGCTTGATATGTCCGTAATTAAAGAGGCATGCGAAATAACTGTAGACAAAACACATACAGTGAGCTTTGAATATGCGGATGCAGTATTAAATGACTGGCATTCAAAAGGTGTTACTACTGTTAAAGAAGCTAAAGAACTTATGGAAAATAACAGAAGCAATGCTTCATATAAATTAAATACAAAAGCAGCCACAAATAAAAAAACAAATACTAAATCAGGAAAGTCAGGAAGCTTTACAGGAAGAGATTATGACTTTGAACAGCTTGAAAAGGAACTACTTAGCAACTGATGGGACTTAGTAAATCACAGTATGACGCAATTATGCGTGAATACGACAGAAAAAGAATGAATGCAGCCAACAGGCTTGATAAAAGATTTGCTCAGGTATATGAATCGATACCTGAGTATTATGACGTTGAAGAACAAATCAGGGAAACAGCCTATCAGTGCGGACTAAAGGGCATTAGCGGTGACACCGATGCATTTAATAAGATGCATGAAGAAATTGAGAGGCTTGCTAAGGAAAGAGATGAGCTGTTAATTAAAAACGGATTTGATATTGATTATTTAAAGCCTGATTATGAATGCAAAGACTGCAGCGATACGGGATATATCGACGGAAGAAAGTGTCACTGTCTTAAGCAGAAAATATTAAAGCAGCTTTATTCAAAATCAAATGTAGGTGATGTACTTGAAAGAGAGAATTTTAATACATTAAACGTTGATGAATATTCCGATATGGAATATGAAAAGATGAAGCCTGTAATAGAAAAGTGTAAGGCATTTGCTAAGGAATTTGATAATTCGGATGAAAATTTAATGCTTATGGGTAATCCGGGCGTAGGCAAGACGTTTTTATCAAACTGTATCGCAAAGGAATTGCTTGACAGCGGACACTCTGTTATTTACTTTACATCAGTGCAGTTGTTTGATACACTTTCAAAGTATGCGTTCACATATGAAAATTCATATGAAGGTGAGGGCATTTTAGAAGACATTTATTCATGCGATCTTTTAATAATAGATGATCTTGGAACGGAGATTGCAACAAAGCTTGTTGAATCACAGCTGTTCAATATAATAAACGAAAGAATTATCAGAAATAAGGCAACAATGATTTCGTCAAACCTCTGTCTTTCAGACATGAATGACAGATATTCAGAGAGAATAGTATCCAGAGTTGCAGGTAATTATTCAATTCTCAAGCTGGATATTAGTGATATAAGATTCAGAAAAAAGATTTCAAGTCAGGGAAAGTGAGGGTTTTCATGAACGCACATGATAAGCGTAATCTTGACAGTATTCCGGTAGGAGCATTACGAATGATTCCATTAAGCGGGTGCACGGAACTTGGTAAGAAGGTAGATAAGTACTTAGTTGGCTGGAGAGCGGAGAGAGAAAGCGAACATAAGAATTCATTGGCATTTCAGGGGTATCAGAGAGAATCATACATTCTCGATGCCAAGATTTCCCGTTTCGGTACGGGTGAGGCGAAGGGAACTATTCACGAGTCGGTTCGTGGAACAGATCTGTATTTATTAGTGGATGTATCTAACTATTCACTGACATATAATCTTTGTGGTATGGAAAACCACATGTCACCGGATGATCACTATCAGGACTTAAAGAGAATAATCGCTGCCGTTGGCGGTAAGGCAAGACGTATTACAGTAATTATGCCTTTCCTTTATGAGTCAAGACAGCATAAGAGATCTGCAAGAGAATCTCTTGATTGTGCAATAGCACTTCAGGAGCTTGTGAGAATGGGCGTAGATAACATTATTACGTTTGATGCGCATGATGGAAGAGTACAGAATGCAATTCCGCTTCACGGCTTTGAAACAATAAGACCTGCATATCAGTTCATTAAAGGTCTTTTAAGAAATGTAAAGGATCTTACAATAGACAGTGACCATATGATGGTAGTATCACCTGATGAAGGTGGAATGGAAAGAGCAATATATATTGCCAATGTCTTAGGACTTGATATGGGTATGTTCTATAAGAGACGTGATTACACTCAGATTGTCAACGGAAGAAATCCTATTGTTTCACATGAGTTCTTAGGTTCATCAGTTGAAGGAAAGGACATCATTGTAATAGATGACATGATTTCATCCGGTGAGAGCGTACTTGATGTTGCAAGACAGCTTAAGAAACGCAATGCAGGAAGAATATTCATAGCTTCAACATTCGGTCTTTTCACAGGTGGCATGAAGGTGTTTGATGAAGCCTATAAGGAAGGTGTTTTTGATAAAGTTCTTACAACAAATCTTATTTATCAGATGCCTGAATTACTTGAGAGAGAATATTACATTAGCTGCGACATGAGTAAATACATCGCATACATAATTGATACACTGAATCATGATGCATCAATAAGTGATTTATTAAATCCGGCAGACAGAATCAACAAGTTGGTTACAAATTATATGGCAGAACAGGGAAAGTAATTAATAATATAGGAGAACAAAATGGCAAGCGAAATCAGAGACATTAATTTATGGGAATCAGGTGAGAAGAAGATTGAATGGGTTAAGAGAAACTGTGACCTTCTTCGTACACTTGAAGGCGAATTTTCAAAGACAAAGCCTTTTAGCGGCAAGAAAGTTGCTTTATCGGTTCACTTAGAGGCTAAAACAGCATATTTATGTAAGGTTTTGGCAGCAGGTGGAGCACAGATGTACATTACAGGCTCTAATCCTTTGTCTACACAGGATGACGTTGCCGCAGCGCTTGTTCATGCAGGACTTGAAGTTCATGCGTGGTATGACTGCACACCTGAAGAATATGAAAGCCACATTAAGGCTGTATTATCGGCAGGACCTAACATCATTATTGATGATGGTGGCGATCTTGTTCATATGATGCACACAGATGAAGATCTAAAGAAGTTAATCCCAAATGTTATCGGCGGATGTGAAGAGACAACAACAGGAATACTTCGTCTTATCGCTATGGACAGAGATAAGGAGCTTAAGTTCCCAATGGTATTGGTTAATAATGCAATGTGCAAGCACTTCTTTGATAACAGATACGGCACAGGACAGTCTGTATGGGATGGAATCAACCGTACTACTAACTTAATTGTTGCAGGCAAAAAGGTAGTCGTAGCAGGATACGGATGGTGCGGTAAGGGTGTTGCAATGAGAGCAAAGGGACTCGGTGCACAGGTTATTGTTACAGAAATCGATCCGGTAAAGGCAATTGAAGCTGTAATGGACGGATTTGAAGTAATGCCTATGATTGAAGCAGCTAAGATCGGTGATTTCTTTGTTACTGTTACAGGCTGTGAAAAGGTTATTGACGAGGACGATTTTGCAGTTATGAAGGATGGCGCTATTCTTTGTAATGCCGGCCATTTTGACTGTGAAGTATACATGGCAGGGCTTCGCGAAATGGCTGTTGAGTCAAAGGAAATGCGTAAGAACATTGTAGGCTACAGGATGCCAAACGGAAACTGGATAAATGTTCTTGGTGAAGGAAGACTTGTTAACCTTGCATGTGGTGACGGACATCCTGCAGAGATTATGGATATGTCTTTTGCTATCCAGGCTCTTTCAGCACTTTACCTTGTTAACAACCAGGGTAAGATAGATAAAATGATTATTGACGTTCCTGAAGAGGTAGACAGAAACGTTGCTACTATGAAGCTTGAATTCCTTGGAAAGAAGATTGATAAGCTTACTCCTGAACAGGAAGCATATCTTAACAGCTCAGCTGTATAGTTTTGAACAGATTTAATACAAATTTATAATAAGTACAAGTAAAGACGGCACCCGTTCTATCACGTTGTGACGGAGCTTGAAATGATTTGGGCAATAATTACAAATATCTCTTATTCACGGTAAAAAATATGTTTATTTTTACCAACATACGTGGTATTATAATCTCACATATGTATAGAAAAGTAATAAATTCTTAAATACTTTCCTAAAATTACTAATCAAGAGGTGAAACACGTGTATAAGAAAGAGATGATTGCGATGTTGCTCGCAGGCGGACAGGGAAGCCGTCTTGGAGTGCTTACATCAAGGGTTGCAAAGCCGGCAGTTTCATTTGGTGGAAAATACCGAATTATCGACTTTCCACTTAGTAACTGTATCAATTCAGGCATTGACACAGTTGGTGTGCTTACACAGTACAGACCGCTGAGACTTAATGCACATATTGGTATTGGCATACCTTGGGACTTAGACCGCAACGAAGGCGGTGTTACAATTCTTCCCCCATACGAGAAAAATACAAACAGTGAGTGGTATACAGGTACTGCAAATGCAATACTTCAGAACATTGACTTCATGGACATGTATAACCCTGATTATGTTCTTATTTTATCAGGTGATCACATCTATAAGATGGATTATGAAGTGATGCTTGACTTCCATAAGGCTAATAATGCGGACGTTACACTTGCTGCTATGCCTGTACCGATTGAGGAAGCTAAGAGATTTGGTATTCTTATTACCGATGAGAACAGAAGAATTACGGAATTTGAAGAAAAGCCTGAGAATCCTCGTTCTAACCTTGCTTCAATGGGAATTTATATCTTTAACTGGAAGATTTTAAGAGAGGCATTAATTGCTAATAAGGATCAGCCGGCTCTTGACTTTGGTAAGCATATTATTCCTTATTGTCATAACGGTGGAAACGGAAGAACATTTGCTTATGAATTTAACGGTTACTGGAAGGACGTTGGAACTCTCAATTCATATTGGGAAGCTAATATGGAACTTATTGATCTTGTTCCTGACTTTAACCTTTATGAAGAATACTGGAAGATTTATACAAGAAATTCAACACTTCCTCCACAGTATCTTTCAAACAACAGCGTAGTTGAGAAGAGCATTGTCGGAGAAGGAAGTGGAATTTACGGAACGGTAATTGAGTCGGTTATCGGCTGCAACGTTACAATTGAAGAGGGCGCTGTAGTTAAGAATTCAATTATTATGGACAACACCGTAATTAAGAAGAACAGCTACCTTGAGAAATCTATCGTTGCCGAATGTGTAGAAATCGGAGAGGGATGTAAGCTCGGTGTGGGAGAAGAAGTTCCTAACGAGACAGATCCTCACATTTACTCAAACGGCATCGTATGTATCGGCGAGCATACTACTATCCCGTCAGGCGTTACAATCGGTAAGAATACAATGGTTGTAGGAAATACTGATAATTCTGACTATGACAATGGAGTATTGGCAAGCGGCAGAACTTTGAATAAGGCAGGTGAAGACAGATGAGAGCAATAGGTATTATTTTAGCAGGCGGTAACAGCTATAGAATGAAAGAGCTCTCACAAAAGAGAGCAATTGCGGCTATGCCTATTGGCGGAAGCTACAGAAGTATTGATTTTGCCTTATCAAATATGACAAATTCAAAGATTACAAGAGTAGGTGTCCTGACACAGTTTAACGCAAGAAGTCTTAATGAACACTTAAGCTCTTCTAAGTGGTGGAACTTCGGACGTAAGCAGGGCGGACTTTATGTATTTAACCCTACTATTACTAACGACAATGGCTTCTGGTACAGAGGAACAGCCGATTCTATCAACCAGAACATCGGATTCCTTAAGGAAGCGCACGAGCCATATGTAGTTATTGCTTCGGGTGAAGCAGTATATAAGCTTGATTACGGCAAGGTTTTGGAATATCACATTGATAAGAAGGCTGATATTACAATAGTATGTAAAGACATCGAGACAAATAACGAGAGCGGTCGTTACGGAATCGTACAGCTTAATGAAGACGGACGTGTTACTGAATTTGATGAAAAGCCGATGATTGCCAGAACTAATACTGTTAACTGCGGTATTTACGTAATCAGAAGAAGACTTCTTATTGAACTCATTGAACAGTGTGCAAGAGAGGACAGATTCGACTTCGTAAGAGACGTTGTAGTAAGACTTAAGGATGTTAAGAAGGTTTACGGCTATAAGATGGATTCATACTGGAGCAACATTGCATCAGTTGAAGACTACTACAGGACTAATATGGACTTCCTTAATAAGGACGTAAGATCTTACTTCTTCAAGGAATATCCTACAATTTATTCTAAGGTTGATGATCTTCCGCCGGTTAAATACAACTACGGCTCACATGTTAAGAATTCTCTTATTTCAAGTGGTTCCATAATCAACGGAACAGTAGAGGATTCAATACTCTTTAAGAAGGTATTTGTTGGTAACAACTGCGTAATAAAGAATTCAATTATTCTTAATGACGTATACATCGGAGATAATTCCGTTATTGAGAACTGTATCGTAGAGAGCAGAGATACTATTAGAGCTAATTCTTACTTTAAGGGTGAAGACGGAGTCAAGATAGTACTTGAGCAGAACGAAAGATACGTATTTTAACATGATTAACGCTTGATTAGTAATTTGAGGCCACTTCCTTTTGGGAGTGGTCTTGTTATTTTCTTTTTTCAAGTGTATAGTGTGGGAAGTAAACAGCTTTTAGGAGATAATATGTACATTATTGCAGGGCTTGGAAATCCAAGCAGGGAATATAAAAATACAAGACATAATATAGGCTTTGATGTAGTTGATATAATTGCCGATAAGTACGGTATTGATGTATCAACTGCCAAGCATAAGGCACTTGTCGGCAAAGGAATGATAGGTGCAGAAAAGGTCATATTGGTTAAGCCGCAGACATTCATGAATTTATCGGGAGAAAGTCTTATTGATGTATGCAATTATTACAAGATTGATATAGAAAATGAGCTTATTGTAATTTATGATGACATTGCGCTTGACGTGGGTGCAATCCGTGTGAGAAAATCAGGGTCTGCCGGTGGACACAACGGGATGAAAAGCATAATAAATCATCTTGGAACAGACAAATTTATGAGAGTCAGAATGGGTGTCGGAGATAAGCCAAAGGGCTATGATCTTGCGGATTATGTGCTTGGACACTTTACGAAGGAAGAAAGGGAACTTATGGATGAAGCTTCCATTCATGCCTTAAAAGCAGTTGAAATCATTATTTCACAAAGTATTGAAGACGCAATGAACACCTTCAATAAAAAGAATTCAAAAGAATCATAAATGAATAACATTACAAAACCTCTTTATGAGCTTGAAGCATTTACTTCTGCAAAAGAGGATCTTAAAACAGACGGAATAGTCGAAATAAACGGCTGCCATGACGCTTCAAAGCTTCATGTGGCATGCGGACTTGGCGAGGGCTTTAATAATAAGGTTCTCGTCACTTTTAGTGAGCAAAGAGCAAGGGAAATAGCCGAAGAATTCAGCTTCTATGATAAAAACGTATACCTGTATCCTGCAAAGGATTTAATGTTTTATCAGGCTGACATTCACGGAAATCTTCAGACTAAGGAACGTCTTAAAGTAATTAAGGCAATAATAAACAATGAATGCGCGACGATAGTTACTACATTTGATGCGTTTATGAACCATTCGGTTCCGCTTGAAAAAATAGCCCGCTACATTATCACATTAAGAAAAAATGACACAATAAACTTAAGCGAGATGTCAGAAAAGCTTGTGGCGCTTGGCTATGAGAGGAATTATCAGGTAGAGACGGAAGGACAGTTTTCTTTAAGAGGCGGAATTATCGACATATTCCCTATGACTGAAGAAAATCCTGTAAGAATAGAACTTTGGGGAGATGATGTCGATTCAATAAGACTTTTTGATGTATCAACGCAGCGTTCCCTTAAAGACCTTGATGAGGTTACACTTTTTCCTGCATCTGAGACGGTGCTTACGTCTGATGAGAAAAAAGCCGGAATAGAGAAAATCGAAAAGGACGCCAAGAAGCTTTCCGACAAATTCAGAAAAGAGTTTAAGACAGAAGAGGCCTTTAGAATAACTGAATCGGTAAGACAGTTTAAGGAACGTATTTTAGAGCTTTCAATGGCCGATTCAAATGTGGAATCATACATAGAATACTTCTACGATGAGACAGTATCGATAATTGATTATTTTGACAAAAAGAACACATTGTTCATACTTGATGAGCCTGCAAGGTTAGCAGAGCTTGCTAATGCAACAGAACTTGAATTTAGGGAGAGCATGAAGCACAGGCTTGAAAAGGGCTATGCGCTTCCTCTTAATGCAGACATTTTGTATTCCGCTAAGGAAACACTTTCAAAGGTGTCACTTAAAAGAACGGCAGCCCTATGCTCGCTTCCTGTAAGAAAGAGTGTATACAAGGCAAAAGCCGTTCATTCAATTGTTACAAAGCCTGTTAGTCCGTACAATTCAAGCTTTGAAATGCTTGTAAAAGACTTAGGAAAACACAAAAAGAATGGGTACAGGGTTATTCTTGTATCTGCATCAAGGACAAAGGCGAAAAGACTTGCTGAGGATTTAAGAGAAAACGGAATTTCTGCGTTTTTCACTGAAGAGACTGACAGGGAAGTTGAAAAATGTGAAGTGATGATAGTCTACGGACGAATTAAGACAGGTGTTGAATATCCTATGCTTAAATTCGTCATCATGTCCGAAAGCGACATTTTCAGCACCCTTAAGCGTAAAAAACACCGCACAAAGGTATATGACGGAACGAAAATCCGCTCGATGAACGAGCTTTGCGTCGGCGATTTTGTCGTGCATGAAAGCCACGGCCTTGGAATTTATCAGGGAATAGAGAAGGTTACCGTAGAAAACATCACTAAGGATTATATGAAGATTACATATAAGGACGGCGGCAGACTTTTTATTCCGGCAAGTGCACTTGACCAGATACAGAAATATTCATCAAAAGAGGGTGTGACGCCTAAGCTTAATAAGCTTGGCGGCAAGGAATGGGAAAATACAAAGGCGAAGGTCAAACTGGCTGTCGAAGAAGTAGCATCCGACCTTGTCGAACTGTATTCTAAGAGACAGGAGAAAAACGGCTATGTCTACGGCAAGGATACAGTGTGGCAGACTGAATTCGAGGAAATGTTCCCATACGAGGAGACAGAAGACCAGCTTAATGCGATTTTAGATACAAAGTCTGATATGGAGTCGACTAAAATTATGGACAGACTCATATGCGGAGATGTCGGCTACGGCAAAACAGAAATTGCGATAAGAGCGGCATTTAAGGCGGTTCAGGAGGGAAAGCAGGTAATTTATCTTGTTCCGACAACGATTTTAGCAGGGCAGCACTACAACACATTTAAGGAAAGAATGAAGGATTATCCTGTTAAGGTTGAGCTGCTTTCAAGATTCAAGACTGTAAAAGAGCAAAAGGAAATCGTCAAAAATCTTAAAAAGGGAATGATTGACATTGTCATTGGTACGCACAGACTCTTGTCAAACGACGTTGAATTTAAGGATCCCGGTCTGTTAATAATAGACGAAGAACAGCGCTTTGGTGTTGCGCATAAAGAAAAGATTAAAAAGCTTAGGGAAAATATCGATGTACTTGCACTGACAGCAACACCGATTCCAAGAACTCTTCATATGAGTCTGATCGGTGTCAGGGACATGAGCGTTCTTGAAGAGGCACCACAGGACAGAATGCCTATCCAGACATTTGTAATGGAGTACAACGAAGAGCTTGTAAGAGAGGCAATTGTACGAGAACTTTCAAGAGGCGGACAGGTATTCTACGTATATAACCGCGTGAATAATATAGCAGATATTACCGCAAGGATTAAAGAACTTGTGCCTGAAGCATCGATTGCATACGCCCATGGTAAAATGCGTGAAAACGAGCTTGAGGCAATTATGTTCGACTTTGTTAATGGTGATATTGATGTGCTTGTGTCAACAACAATTATTGAGACAGGACTTGATATACCAAACGTCAACACCATGATTATTCACGATTCTGACAAGCTTGGACTTTCACAGCTTTACCAGCTTAGAGGCCGTGTCGGAAGGTCTAACCGTGCCGCCTATGCATTTCTTATGTACAACAAGGATAAGCTTTTGCAGGAGACGGCTGAGAAGAGACTTGAAGCGATTCGTGATTTCACAGAGCTTGGCTCCGGCTTTAAAATTGCAATGCGCGACCTTGAGATACGAGGCGCAGGCAACATACTTGGAGTAAGCCAGAGCGGACATATGGCGGCGGTAGGCTATGACCTTTACTGCAAGATGCTTAACGAAGCAGTTAAGAATATGAAGGGAGAATCGGCAAAAACAGCCGAAATTTCGTGCTCGGCAGAGTTTAACGCTGACGCATATATACCCGACAAATATATCGCTAACGAGCATCAGAAGCTTGATATATATAAGAGAATATCATTGATAGAAAGCTTAAGTGAAAAGGAAGATATGATTGAAGAATTAACAGACAGATTCGGAAAGCTTCCTAAGGCAGTGCTTAATCTTCTTGACATTGCATATCTTAGAGCAATGGCAAAGGAGGCATATATTACGGAGATTAAAGGGGCAGGCGGAATTGTAAGACTTTCAATCTATGAAAAGCCTAAATATTTAAGTCACAAAATTCCTGAATTTATTACAAAATACAAAGGAAGCGTGTCGTTAAGCCCCGGGGATAAGCCGTATTTTACATACAGAATGCCAAGAAATGAAAATACCGGAGAAGATGAGCTTAGAAGAATGCTTGAATTTGTTGCGGATATAAAGCAAAATATCGTTGAGGAATAGCCGTAAAGGTGGTATAATTTGCAGGAATGTATGAAAGTATACTATTAAAATTATTTTTAAGAAAGGACATAAAGAAATGGCATTAGTTTCAACAAAAGAGATGTTTGAGAAAGCTTATGACGGCGGATATGCTATCGGTGCTTTCAACGTAAACAACATGGAAATCGTTCAGGGTATCACAGAAGCTGCCGGCGAACTTAAGAGCCCGGTTATCCTTCAGGTATCAAAGGGTGCTAGAGCTTACGCTAACCACAAGTACCTTGTTAAGATGGTAGAGGCAGCAGTTGAGGAGAATCCGGAAATCCCGATAGCTCTTCACTTAGACCATGGTGACAGCTTTGAGCTTTGTAAGTCATGTATCGACGGTGGATTCACATCAGTTATGATTGATGCTTCTTCAAAGTCATTCGAAGACAACATCGCATTAACAAAGCAGGTTGTTGAATATGCTCACGCTCACGGCGTAGTAGTAGAGGCTGAGCTTGGAACACTTGCCGGCATCGAAGATGAAGTAGTAGTTGAAGCAGGTCACGAAGCTTACACAAAGCCTGAAGAAGTTGAAGAGTTCGTTTCAAGAACAGGTTGTGACTCACTTGCAATTGCAATCGGTACATCACACGGTGCTTACAAGTTCACAGCTGAGCAGTGTACACGTAACGCTGACGGAATCCTTGTTCCACCTCCACTTCGTTTCGACGTTCTTGAGGAGTGTATCAAGAGACTTC
Organism: Lachnospiraceae bacterium; assembly: GCA_004552595.1. GTDB lineage: Bacteria > Bacillota > Clostridia > Lachnospirales > Lachnospiraceae > UBA2868. Next base: position 37,572 of record SFNX01000001.1, read on the forward strand.
CTGGATTCCCAATCGTTCTTCACGGTTCATCATCAGTTCCACAGGAATTCGTTAAGATGGTTAACCAGTACGGCGGTAACATGCCTGATGCAGTTGGTATTCCTGAGGAGCAGTTACGTAAGGCAGCTGAGCTTGCTGTATGTAAGATCAACATCGACTCAGATATCCGTCTTGCTATGACAGGTACCATCAGAAAGTACTTCGCAGAGCATCCTGATCACTTTGATCCACGTCAGTACTTAAAGCCGGCAAGACAGGCTGTTAAGGACATGGTAGCTCACAAGATTGTCAACGTTCTTGGATCAGACGGAAAGGCTTAAATTCTTGCAATTGCTTGAAATTTGAAGGCATATAGAGTAAAATATACCCGCTATGCGTTTTGCATAGCGGGTTTTTTGTGTACAAAAAAACACCTTATATGGAGGATTAATATGTATAAAAAAGTTGACACTGATCTTAAGTTTGTAGATCGTGAGAAGGGAATAGAAAAGTTCTGGAAAGAACAGGATATTTTCAGAAAGAGTATGGAAAACAGAAAGGATGGCCCTACGTATACTTTTTACGACGGACCTCCTACAGCTAACGGAAAACCTCATATTGGACACGTATTGACACGTGTTATTAAAGATATGATTCCAAGATACCGTACAATGAAAGGCTATATGGTTCCAAGAAAAGCAGGCTGGGACACACATGGCCTTCCTGTTGAGCTTGAAGTGGAAAAGCTTTTAGGACTTAACGGTAAGGAACAGATTGAAGAATACGGAATGGAGCCTTTCATTGAAAAGTGTAAGGAATCAGTCTGGAAATATAAAGGTATGTGGGAAGACTTCTCAGGAACAGTTGGTTTCTGGGCAGATATGGATGACCCATACGTAACATATGATGATAACTTTATTGAGTCGGAATGGTGGGCACTTAAGGAAATATGGAACAAAGGTCTTTTATACAAAGGCTTTAAAATCGTTCCATACTGTCCTAGATGCGGTACACCTCTTTCAACTGCCGAGGTTTCACAGGGATATAAGACTGTCAAGGAACGTTCTGCAATCGTAAGATTTAAAGTTGTTGATGAAGATGCATACTTACTTGCATGGACAACAACACCTTGGACTCTTCCGAGTAACGTTGCACTTTGCGTTAACCCTGATGAAGAGTACTGCAAGGTTAAGGCGGCTGATGGATATACATATTATATGGCTAAGGCTTTGCTTGACTCAGTACTTGGTAAGCTGGCTTCAGATGATAAGCCTGCATATGAAATACTTGAGACATATGTAGGTACTGACCTTGAGAGAAAGGAATACGAGCCGCTCTTTGAGTGCACTAAGGAATGTGTGCTTAAGCAGGGTAAGAAGGGACATTACGTAGTATGTGATTCTTACGTTACTATGACAGATGGTACAGGTATTGTACATATTGCACCTGCATTTGGTGAAGACGATGCGAATGTAGGACGTAAGTACGACCTACCTTTTGTACAGTTTGTTAACAGTAAGGGTGAGCTTACAGAAGATACTCCTTATGCGGGAAAGTTCGTTAAGGATGCCGATAAGGATGTTCTTATTGACCTTGATAAAGATGGAAAGCTTTTCGAAGCTCCTAAATTCGAGCATGAATATCCACACTGCTGGAGATGTGACACTCCTCTTATCTACTATGCAAGAGAGAGCTGGTACATTAAGGAAACAGCGGTAAGAGACGACTTAATCAGAAACAACAACACAGTTAACTGGATTCCTGAATCAATCGGTAAGGGAAGATTCGGTAACTGGCTTGAGAATATCCAGGACTGGGCTATTTCACGTAACAGATACTGGGGAACTCCTCTTAACATCTGGGAATGTGAATGCGGACACCAGGAATGTGTAGGCGGAAGAGAAGAGCTTAAGAAATTATCAGGTAATGATGAAGCATTAACTGTTGAACTTCACAGACCATACATTGATGAGATTACGTGCAAGTGCCCTAAGTGTGGCGGCACAATGAAGAGAGTACCGGAGGTTATTGACTGCTGGTTCGATTCAGGTGCAATGCCTTTTGCACAGCATCATTATCCATTTGAAAATAAGGAGCTTTTTGAATCACAGTTCCCGGCACAGTTTATTTCTGAAGCCGTTGACCAGACAAGAGGATGGTTCCATTCACTTATGGCTGAATCAACACTTCTTTTCAATAAGGCACCTTATGAAAATGTAATCGTTCTTGGCCACGTTCAGGACGAAAACGGACAGAAGATGAGTAAGTCAAAGGGTAACGCGGTAGATCCTTTTGATGCACTTAAGACATATGGCGCAGATGCAATCAGATGGTATTTCTACATCAACTCAGCACCTTGGCTTCCTAACCGTTTCCACGGCAAGGCAGTTATGGAAGGACAGAGAAAATTCCTTGGAACACTTTGGAATACATACGCATTCTTTGTACTTTATGCTAATATTGATAACTTTGATGCTACAAAGTATGAGCTTTGCTATGACAAGCTTTCTGTAATGGATAAGTGGCTTTTATCAAAGCTTAATACAGCAATCAAGGAAGTAGATGAGAACCTTGATTCATACAGAATTCCTGAGGCAGCAAGAGTTCTTGATGGATTTGTTGACGAGATGAGTAACTGGTATGTTCGTCGCTGCCGTGAGAGATTCTGGGCTAAGGGAATGGAGCAGGATAAGATTAATGCTTACATGACTCTTTACACTGCATTGGTTGAAATCAGTAAGGCAGCAGCTCCTATGGTGCCTTTCATGACTGAGGAGATTTACTTAAATCTTGTTAAGAGCATTAATGCGGATGCACCTGAGAGCATTCATTTATGCGATTTCCCTACAGTTAATGAAGCATTTATTGATTCGGAACTTGAGAAAAACATGGATGCGGTATTAAAGATTGTAGTTATGGGAAGAGCAGCAAGAAATACTGCAAATATTAAAAACAGACAGCCAATCGGCAAAATGTTTGTTAAGGCTGAATTTACACTTTCTGATTACTATAAGGAAATCGCCAAGGATGAGCTTAACGTTAAATGTGTTGAGTTTACTGACGATATCCGTGAATTTACATCATATTCATTTAAGCCACAGCTTAAGACAGTAGGTCCTAAGTACGGAAAACTTCTTGGCGGCATTAAGGCAGAGCTTGAAGCACTTGATGGCAATAAGGCAATGGATACACTTAACGCAGGCGGAAACATTGAATTTAGCGTTAACGGTGAAAACGTATCACTTTCAAAAGAAGATTTACTTATTGAAATGGTTAAGAAGGAAGGATATGTATCTGAAAATGACAACGTAATGACAGTCGTTCTTGATACAAATCTTACAGACGAGCTTATTGAAGAAGGCTTCGTCAGAGAAATCATCTCTAAGATCCAGACAATGCGTAAGGAAGCGGGCTTTGAAGTAATGGATCGAATTAAAGTTTATTCTAAGAATTCTGATAAGATTGCAGAGATTCTTAACAGGAATAAAGAGGAGCTTATGAGTGAAGTCCTTGCTGATGATGTTATTATCGGCGAGACACTCGGTTATGAAAAAGAGTGGAACATAAACGGAGAGGATGTTACTCTTTCGGTTATGAAGCAGAACTAGACAGGAGGAGCAAAGTGGCAAAAAAAGCAGGCTTAAGTAAGTTTAATAAAGAAGCATTTAAGAAATCTGTTAAAGACAATGTTAAGACACTTTACAGAAAGTCAATTGATGAGGCTACAGAACAACAGATTTATCAGGCTGTATGCTACGCAGTAAAAGACACAGTAATTGACAACTGGCTTGAAACCCAGGAGGCATACGAAAAACAGGATCCAAAAACTGTTTATTACTTATCAATGGAATTCCTTATGGGTCGTGCACTCGGCAACACAATGATTAATTTAAAGTCATATAAGCCAATCGCAGAAGCCCTTGATGAGATGGGACTTAACATTGATTTAATTGAAGATCAGGAAAGAGATGCGGCACTTGGTAACGGTGGTCTCGGAAGACTTGCAGCATGTTTCCTTGATTCGCTTGCAACACTTGGATATTCTGCATACGGATGTGGTATCAGATACCATTACGGAATGTTCAAACAGGAAATCAGAGACGGATTCCAGATTGAAGTACCTGATAACTGGCTTAAAGACGGATATCCTTTCGAGCTTCGTCGTCCTGAATATGCTAAAATCGTTAAATTCGGTGGAAATGTTAAGGTAGAGGTTGACGAAAACGGAAATAACCATTATTCGGTAGAAAACTATCAGTCTGTACAGGCTATTCCTTATGATCTTCCTATTCCGGGATATGGAAACGGCATCGTTAACACTTTAAGAATCTGGGATGCACAGCCTGTTGAGTGTTTCCAGCTTGATTCATTTGATAAAGGTGACTACTTAAAGGCAGTTGAGCAGGAAAATCTTGCCAGAAATATATGCGAGGTTCTTTACCCTAATGATAACCATTATGCAGGTAAGGAATTAAGACTTAAGCAGCAGTATTTCTTCATCTCAGCTTCAATTCAGGAAGCAGTTGAGAAGTATATGCGTAAGCACGATGATGTAAGAAAGCTTTACGAGAAGGTTACATTCCAGCTTAACGATACACATCCTACAGTAACAGTTGCCGAGCTTATGAGAATCTTAATGGATGAATATAATCTTGGCTGGGATGAGGCATGGGAAGTAGTGACAAAGTCATGCGCTTATACTAACCATACAATTATGGCAGAAGCTTTGGAAAAGTGGCCAATTGAGCTTTTCTCAAGACTCCTTCCAAGAGTATATCAGATTATTGAAGAAATTAACCGTCGCTTTAACATGCAAATTGAAGCAAAGTATCCCGGCAATCATGAGAAGATTCGCAAGATGGCAATTCTTTATGATGGACAGGTACGTATGGCTAACCTTGCAATTGCAGCCGGATATTCGGTAAACGGCGTTGCAAGACTTCATACGGAAATTCTTAAAAACCAGGAGCTTCGTGATTTCTACGAGATGTTCCCTGAGAAGTTTAACAACAAGACAAATGGTATTACACAGAGAAGATTCCTTCTCCACGGAAATCCGCTTCTTGCAGATTGGGTAACAGATAAGATTGGTGATGACTGGATTACTGACTTATCCAAGATGTCAGGACTTAAAGTCTATGTTAAAGATAAAAAGGCTCAGGCTGAGTTCATGAACATCAAGTACAAGAATAAAGTACGTCTTGCACAGTATATATTAGAGCATAACGGTGTTGAAGTAGACCCAAGATCAATATTTGATGTTCAGGTTAAGAGACTTCACGAGTATAAGAGACAGCTTCTTAACATACTTCACATTATGTACTTATACAATGAGCTTAAAGAGCATCCTGAAATGGATTTCTATCCAAGAACATTCATTTTCGGAGCAAAGGCTGCAGCAGGATATAAGACAGCAAAGCTTACTATCAAGCTCATTAACACTGTGGCTGATGTAATTAACAATGATGCATCAATAAACGGTAAGATTAAAGTAATATTCATCGAAGACTACAGAGTATCAAATGCAGAGCTTATTTTCGCGGCTGCTGACGTATCTGAGCAGATTTCAACAGCTTCTAAGGAGGCATCAGGTACAGGTAACATGAAGTTCATGCTTAATGGTGCTGTTACAATCGGTACAATGGACGGTGCAAACGTTGAAATCGTTGAAGAGGTTGGAGAAGAAAACGCATTCATCTTCGGTCTTTCATCCGATGAAGTTATTAACTTTGAGAATAACGGCGGATACGATCCAAATGAAATATTCAACAATGATCCTAATGTAAGAAAGGTTCTTATGCAGCTTGTAAACGGCACGTATCAGCATACAGAGCTCTTTAGGGATTTGTATAATTCACTACTTAATACTCAGTGTACTGATAAGGCAGACAGATACTTTATTCTTAAAGATTTTGCATCTTATGCAAATGCACAGAAGAGAGTTGAGGAAGCCTACAGAGACACAAACAGATGGGCTGAAATGGCAATGCTTCAGGTTGCATGCTGTGGAAAATTCTCATCAGACAGAACAATCCAGGAGTATGTAGATGACATATGGAAGCTTGATAAGGTTGTTCTTAAGAAGTAATTAATCAATGATGATTGAGGCAGAGGACATACTCTGCCTCTTTTAATGGATTTGCAGGGTAATCCCCTGATTTTGAGGAGCAGTTATGGATATTCAACTGTTGATTCAGCTGATGATTAAGTTTTTTATACTTATGTCAGTCGGCTATTTATTATACCGTATTAAAATAATGGATTCAGACTTTAATAAAAAGCTTACAAACTTTGTATTAAAAGTCTCAATGCCATGTATGATAGTATCATCTGTCTTTTCTTCACCTGCAGAAAGAGACTTAAGCAAAGTCCTCTTTGTTTTTTTAATCGCAATCATTATGTATGCGATTTTGCCTGCTATTGGAATGCTTATAGCCAAAATCATAGGCTGTAAGGTTGAAAACAGAGGAATTTACGTCTTCATGACGATATTTACAAATGTAGGATTCATGGGTTTTCCTGTTATTGAATCAATCATTGGAAGCGAGGCACTTTTCTACACTGCAATTTTCAACATGATATTTAATATTATGCTTTTCACTGTCGGAGTCAAGGCAATCAATTATCCTGAAAAATCAGGACATAAGACAGATATTATGAAAATATTGTTACATCCCGGCGTACTCAGTGCAGTAATTGCGATTATTATTTACTTTTTAAGGATTGAGCTTCCGTCATTTATTCAGGGACCGATATCACAGATTGGTGACCTTACACCTACACTTGCGATGATTCTTATGGGTGCTTCATTAGCCAAGGTGCCTATAAAGAACGTATTCAACGAACCAAGGATTTATGCTTTTATAGCAGTAAAGCAGATTGCACTGCCTCTTTTGTCATGGGTTGTAATTAAGAATTTTATTAATGATTCAATGATTCAGCTTATAACACTTACTATGATTTCACTTCCTATTGCGAATTCCGTAGTAATGTTTACAATAGAGTATGACAAGAATGAAGAGCTTGCAGCTAAGAATGTATTCTTATCGACTGTTGCAAGCATCGTGCTTTTACCTCTTGTACTGTATCTTACATACTTACGATAAATAAAAAAGGAGAAAATATATGATTAAACTGCATGATAATGGCGCGTTTTTAGTAAATGGCTGTCTTAGCGACAACGGCCCTTTTTCTAAGGAAGAGGGAAGGACAAAGACAATAGCCTATAATATTTTGAAGGATCACAACGTATCAGGCAATATGGATAAGCTTCAGATTAAGTTCGATAAGCTTACAAGCCATGATATTACTTTTGTAGGAATTATTCAGACAGCACGTGCATCGGGGCTTGAGAAATTCCCGATTCCTTACGTGCTTACTAACTGCCACAATTCACTTTGTGCCGTAGGTGGAACAATTAACGAAGATGATCATATGTTTGGACTTACATGTGCCAAAAAGTACGGCGGAATGTATGTACCGCCTCATCAGGCTGTTATTCATCAGTTTGCCAGAGAAATGCTTGCAGGCGGCGGCAAGATGATTCTTGGTTCAGATTCACATACACGTTATGGTGCACTTGGTACTATGGCAATGGGTGAGGGTGGCCCTGAGCTTGTTAAGCAGCTTCTTTCACGTACTTACGATATTAATCGTCCTGAAGTAGTTGCAGTTTATTTAACAGGCGATGTTACACCGGGCGTAGGTCCGCAGGACGTTGCTCTTGCAATTATCGGAGCTGTATTTAAGAATGGATATGTTAAAAACAAAGTAATGGAGTTTGTTGGACCGGGTGTTAAGAATTTGTCGGCAGACTTTAGAATAGGTATCGATGTAATGACAACCGAGACGACATGTCTTTCATCAATATGGCAGACAGATGAAGAAATTGAGGAATTCTATGCTATTCATGAGCGTCCTGAAGATTATAAGGAATTAAATCCTGAAAACGGCGCCTACTATGACGGTGTAATTGAAGTTGATTTATCTAGTGTTGTGCCAATGATTGCAATGCCGTTCCATCCAAGCAACACTTACACAATTGATGAAGTAAATGCCAACCTTTCTGATATTTTGGCTGACGTTGAGAAAAAGGCACTTGTAAGCCTTGACGGACAGGTGGAATATTCACTTAAGGATAAAATCGTAGACGGAAAGCTCTACGTAGAGCAGGGTGTAATAGCAGGCTGTGCCGGCGGCGGATTTGAAAATATCTGTGCTGCGGCTGATATTTTAAACGGTGCTTCAATCGGTGATGACAGATTTACACTTAACGTTTATCCTGCTTCCATGCCTGTATATATGGAGCTTATTAAAAACGGATGTGCAGCAAAGCTTCTTGAGACGGGTGCTGTTCTTAAAACTGCATTCTGCGGTCCTTGCTTCGGTGCAGGCGATACTCCTGCCAACAATGCATTCTCAATCCGTCATTCAACAAGAAACTTCCCTAACAGAGAAGGTTCAAAGCTTCAGAACGGACAGATTTCATCTGTTGCACTTATGGATGCAAGATCAATTGCAGCTACAGCTGCCAATAAGGGATTCCTTACATCTGCAACAAGACAGATTGAGGCTAACACATTACAGAAGTATAAATACCACTTTGATTCTACAATTTATAAGAACAGAGTATTTGATTCAAAGGGTGTTGCAGATCCTGACCAGGAAATCCAGTTTGGACCTAACATTAAGGATTGGCCTAAGATGGGTGCATTGCCTGAGAATCTTCTTCTTAAGGTTGCATCTGTTATACATGATCCTGTTACTACTACAGATGAACTTATTCCATCGGGAGAGACTTCATCATTCAGATCTAATCCGTTAGGACTTGCCGAGTTCACACTTTCAAGAAAGGATCCTCACTATGTAGGAATTGCCAAGGAAATTGCAAAGTGTGAAAAGGTTCGTATGGAGGGTGGACATCCTTGTGAGGTTAATGACGAGGTTAAGCCTGCAATGACAGTTGTTAAGACGAAGTTCTCAGATGCTAATCACACTAATACAGGCTTTGGCTCTACTATTTTTGCAGTTAAGCCGGGAGACGGTTCTGCAAGAGAGCAGGCAGCATCATGCCAGAAGGTTCTTGGCGGATGGGCTAATATAGCTAATGAATATGCTACAAAGAGATACCGCTCAAATCTTATTAACTGGGGAATGCTTCCATTTATCATTAAAGAGGGAGAGTTACCGTTTGAGTATTTACAGTATATCTTTATTCCTGATATTCAAAATGCAGTTAAGGAAAAGAGAGAAGAAATAAAGGCATACGCCGTCGGTGAAAGTGAGCTTAAGGAGTTTACACTTACTCTTGGAGAGCTTACCGATGATGAAAGAGAGATTATCTTAAAGGGTTGTCTCATTAACTACTATAAGGGATAAGGAAGTGAAGACCGGTCAGCATAAGCTGGCCGGTTTTCAAAATACATGTAATATATTTTAAAATTTGTCCGATATAATAATTAGACACCCTGATCAAGTGTCAACGTTAGAAAATTTGTTAGGCCACGGAAGGTGATAGTAATCGCAGGCAAGGATGTTTGTGGGAACTGTCGTCTTTTTTTATTTCACATAAAAGAAGGAGCTTAGTGTGGCGTAGACGGTAATACTTTAGAAGTGCATTGTTATGCACATATGAGTTATATTGGAGGGCTGACAGGAAAGAAGGTTAATTTGATAATAACAAACAGCAGTATAGGAATGGATTCTGCCAGAACGTATACTTCTGTTAGCAGGGATGCTATCACGTATGAGAGAAACGTGACAACATTGTCGGCAAAGGGGTTTATGGATGCACTAAACGGTGCATATGAGAACTCTGATAATAAGAAAGCAGATATAAGCGATGAAATAAAGGAAGAGAAATTAAAAAAAGATGCCGGCACATTATCGGATAATTCCGAAGGAACTCTTGGTTTTCTAAATGGTAAATACAGCGAAATATTCACAAGAGATATTACAAAAGTAACAAATGTAAGCGATGATACAGCTTCTACACTAAGAACAATGATTTTAAAGCTTATTCTTATGCTTCTTATCGGAAGAGGCGATACGCAAGATATGCTTAACAGGGCGTTCTCAGACGAAGGTGTGTCAGAGGGAGAGTTAGGCAGCGCACTGTCATTTACCAAGGTTACTCACAGCCTTACATATGAGCGTTATGAAGCGGAGTTTGAAGGAACTACATTTAACGCTAAAGGAGTTGTAAACACTAAAGATGGAAGGCAGATTGATTTTGGAATTGATATTTCAATGTCAAGAAGCTTTGAACAATACGTCAGGGAAACCGGTGTATGTGAGACTTTAAATGCACGACTTACCGACCCGCTTGTCATTAATCTTGATAACTGCGCAGCAGATATTTCCGATCAGAAGTTTTTATTTGATATAGACGCTGACGGTGATATGGACAACATATCAATGCTTGGCAAGGGAAGTGGCTTTTTAGCTCTTGATCAGAATGAAGACGGAATAATTAATGACGGAAGCGAGCTTTTTGGAACAAAATCAGGAGATGGTTTTGCAGATTTGAGTAAGTATGACAGCGACGGTAACGGTTGGATTGATGAAGCAGATGAAGTTTTTGATAAGCTCAGCATAATGTGCTTTAACGAAGACGGCTCAACATCCCTTTATAAGCTTAAGGACAAAGATGTCGGTGCAATTTACCTTGGAAGTAAAGACACTGAATTCAGTGTCACAAATCAGGAGAACATATTAAATGCCAAAGTCAGAAAGACCGGCCTGTTCTTATATGAATCAGGTACAGTTGGAAGCGTTCAGCACGTTGATTTAGCTACGGGAGATGCTATAAGTGAGCCGGTAAGCTATAGTGCATAGAATGAGTAAACCTAAGTTGTTAATTTGCAGGTACGCTTTGGCAATATGAAATGAGGGTGTCTAATGAAGACGCCCTTATTTTTAACAAAAATTCACAAAGTTATGGTAAAATACAACGTATGGAAAAAGAAAAGAAGAGAAAACTTAATATTTCAAGATATACATTTGGAAACTTGTTTATCATTGCGGGAATTCTCATTATCACGACGCTTGAATGGCATTTTTACGATATGTATCAGGCGTTCACAAGGTATGGAACGCTTATTACGTTTGTGGCGTTAGCAGGCACTTTTTTATGCTACGTTGATATTAAGGATGCAATTAAGGACAAGCTTTTCTGGCTTATGGTAGTTACGGACCTTGTTGCGCTTATTAACCTGATTTTACTTGGCTCTAATAAGGGAAGTCTACTTATAGTTGTCGATTTTATGCTTATCCTCTACCTTTCCGATAAGATTGTATTTTCGATTAAGGAAAGCTATTTCGTGCTGATTTACATTGCATTTTTCTTCTTTTACTGGACAATCGATGTTAAAGGGTACTTCAAAGGCTATAACACAAATTACGGCGGACTCATTCTGATTACCGGATTTGCATGCGTTATGATAATTATGCAGGTTGCGAATGAGAATATGCAAGGTAAGTATTATAGGTACATCGGTGAATTTGGCGATATCGAAGGCAAGAAGACGTGGTGGAAGAGAAACTGGTGGTATCCGCCGCTTTGTATCTTCCTTGTTATACTTTCGTTTAATATTATCTCGTGGTACAGGTCAAGGACTGCGCTGATGGGGCTTATCGCACTTCTTGCTATTATTTTGCTTCCTGAGAAAATAGTCAGAAATAAGGTTATTTACCCGCTCATATGCTTTTTCTCAACCTTTGGTGCAATTTTACTGGCCACCCTTTACATTGGATTTGGCAGGATTTTTGGTGCTAAAGGCAATATTACGCTTTTCTACAAGGATATAGTTTCGGGAAGAAATGAAATATGGACAGAGCTTTTCAATGCGTTTCTTGAAAAGCCGCTTACGGGAATCGGATCTTCGTATACAATGAAGCTTGATTTTATGGAAGGAATGCTTGAAGCACACAGTGCAATGCTTGATATTTTAGTAGTACACGGAATTATCGTATTTATTCCGCTTTGTGCACTTTTGACATACAGAATTTACAAATTAAAGGAAAAGTCCTGTGTAGGAAACGTAGACAAGGCTGTATTTGCCGCAATTATATGTGTCATGGTGACAGGATTTTTCGAGAATTATTACATAGTTCAGCCGTTCTCATTAATTCTTTTGTGCCTTCTTGCAATTAATCCAGTGAATATAAGAGATTAGAACATTTGTAAAAATGTTACATATCATCACAACACCACGGTAAAGTGATAATGTGCAAAATGTACAAATTCATTATAATAATTAAAAAGTTTTTGTAACTATTAACTATAAGTTAACAGTTTGTTCATAATTTGTTCATATTCGAATTGTATATTATAAACAGTTCCAAGGGGAGTCACATGATTCCTCAGCGGGACTACTAAGTAAGAAATTCACAGATGAAATTTTTCATAATATGGCCGGGCGACTCTCATCCGCTCGGCCACTCCTCACTTTTCGAGGTCGTTTCTTCCATACTTTCATAAGATGAAGGTATTATATATATAAGGTGGTTACATGTAGAACCTCTTGCATTTAGCAGGAGGTTCTTGTATGTTGTTATGCGGTGAATATAAGAACAACAGATTCATTATTGGTAAAGCATAATTTTTCAGCATTTGATATAATATTAGTGAATTTGAAGGTTTTTCGGTAGTTAGCTTTAAGTATTACTGATAACAATAGAAAGGATTTTTTTATGAAATATGATGTTTTAATTGTTGGTGCCGGTCCGGGCGGTATATTCTCTTCATATGAGCTTGTGAAGCTTAATCCTGATTTAAAGATTGGTGTAATCGAAGCAGGCCATCAGCTTGATAAGAGAAAATGTCCTATTGACGGAGACAAGGTAAAGTCATGTATCGGATGTCAGAGCTGCTCGATAATGAGCGGATTTGGCGGCGCAGGCGCATTTTCCGATGGTAAATACAACATTACGAATGACTTTGGCGGCACGCTTTATGAATATATCGGCAAGCAGAAGGCACTTGACCTTATGAAATATGTTGACGAAATCAATATGAAATACGGCGGAGAGGGTACTAAGCTTTATTCAACCTCCGGTACTAAGTTTAAGAAGCTCTGCATGCAGAACGACCTTCATCTTCTTGATGCGTCGGTTCGCCATCTTGGAACCGATATTAACTACGTCGTGCTTGAAAATCTGTATACTTTCCTTAAGGACAAGGTTGATTTCGTGTTCGATAAGGCTGTTGAGCATATTAAGGCAGTTGATGGAGGGTATGAGCTTACATTAAGTGATGGTGTTACACACGAGTGTAAGGACTGCATAATTTCTGTAGGACGAAGCGGAAGTAAGTGGATGGAGAAGGTTTGTAAAGAAATGGACATCCCGACTAATTCTAACCGAGTTGATATCGGTGTCAGAGTTGAACTTCCGGCTGTTGTCTTTTCACATCTTACAGATGAGCTTTACGAGAGTAAAATCGTATACCGTACAGAGAAGTATGAGGATAAGGTGCGTACATTCTGCATGAATCCGAAGGGTGCTGTTGTTAACGAGAACACTAACGGAATTATTACTGTTAACGGTCACAGCTATGAGGATCCGGCTAAGCAGACTGAGAACACTAACTTTGCGCTGCTTGTTGCGAAGCACTTTTCAGAACCGTTTAAGGATTCTAACGGCTATGGCGAATCGATTGCAAGACTCTCTAACATGCTTGGAGGCGGCGTAATCGTTCAGCGTTTCGGCGATTTAATCAGAGGCCAGAGATCAACTCCTAAGCGTATTCAGGAGTCATTCACACAGCCTACACTGAATGCAACACCGGGAGATTTAAGTCTTGTTCTTCCAAAGCGTATTCTTGATGGAATTATTGACATGATTTATGCCTTGGACAAAATTGCACCGGGTACTGCAAATGATGACACGCTTCTTTACGGTGTTGAAGTTAAATTCTATAACATGGAAGTTGAAGTTGATGAGCATCTTGAGAGTAAGTATAAGGGTCTCTATATCATCGGCGACGGCTCAGGAATTACGCATTCACTTTCGCATGCATCTGCAAGCGGCGTGCACGTAGCAAGAAGAATTGCCGGAGCTTAAGTAAATCCGACCGGCATAGTGACATATTAATAAAATTAAGGACCGCTAAATCCTTTTAGCGGCCCTTTCTTTTTCCTGCTTTTCTATTAAGTCCTGCATCTTCTCGTTAAGTGCAAGCATTTCATCGTCAAGAACTGATACCATCTGCGCACAGTCATAAAGTCTGCGGCGGATGTTTTTAATTTCTTCGTCCGAATCGTCCTGGTCAAGCTTGTAATTCACCTTGTGCTCAAGCGAAGCCCAGAAATCCATCGCAACAGTTCGAATCTGAATCTCAACCTTAGTATCGACAACCGAATCAGATAAATAAATCGGAACCGACACAATCATGTGGAAGCTCTTATATCCGCTCTCTTTAGGTGAGATGATGTAGTCCTTAACCGAAATAACCTTAATGTCATTCTGGTTACGAATCATCTCGGCAATTCTGTAAATATCTGACGTAAACGAGCAGATTACCCTGATTCCCGCAATGTCGTTAATAAATTCACGCATGTTCTCAATTGTAGAATCAAGCCCACGCTTTTTAAGTTTTTTAACTATACTCTCAGGCGATTTGATTCGCTGCTTTATGTGTTCAATCGGATTGTACTGATGAATGTGCTTGAATTCCTCGTTAAGAATCTCAAGTTTCGTGCCGACTTCCATAAGAGCCGACTTGTAGAGGAGCATCATTGTCTCCCAACTGTCTACTCCATCCGACATTTTGCTGTTATAGTCCATGTTTCACTCCATAAGAAAAATATCCCTTACTTCATAATTATATCAAAGCGCTACATTAAATTCTACAAATTCACAGATAATTCAACAATTGAGAGGCATCTTAAAGGATTAAGTTTTAAGGAAAGTGTGATATAATAAATTCCAATGCAATTAAATCATGATAATAAGAGAATTTTTCATGGATTGATATGCATTCTATGAAAACAGAACGGAATTAAATTATAGATGTTTACACTCTGGGCAAGAGAATTTAAAGATAATAAAATGATCAAAAACATGACGATACGCGATGACAGAAAAGAAACGCGTACGCATAAGATTTTTGATGCAATTGACAAAATCTGCTATGAATTCGATTTAAGTAAGCCAATATGGCTTGATTCAAATATCGCAGAGTTTAAGAAGATCTCCAAGGTCAGATTCAAAAAAGACAGCTTTATTGATGAAATTGACTTTGATTACCTGGAATTAGCAGTTATTGAAGAAGATGAGGAATGGGAATATCTGTAGATATAAGCAGGATTATTTGACATGAAGAAGGAACTGACAAAAAATAATGAAAATATAATCTCATGGTTGCTTGTAGTAATAGGTGCTATTGTATATATATCGCTTATTTTTAATGAAAACGTCTGGCTTGATGAAGCATTTAGCGCTTCACTTGTAAGAACTGATATGGCAGGTGTGATTGAACGTTCAATGGCAGATACGCTCCCGCCGCTTTATAACATTATTCTTAAGATAAGCACAGATATATTTGGCTACAGCGTTCCTGTAATGAAGCTTACATCTGTAGTCCCGATGATTATTACAATGATTGTTTCACGATTGCTTTATTTACAATGCCGAATCTTTTATTTTTTGGTGTTGAGATAAGAATGTATTCTCTTGGCTTTATGTTTGCAACAATTGCAGGAATATACAGCTATGAAGTAATAAATAATTACAGTATTAAGAACCTGATAATCTTCTCGCTCGTTTCGGCGCTTGCAGGATATTCTCATCACTTTGCATTTGTGAGCGTCGGATTTGTCTTTTTATTCATGCTGATTTACTATTTCGTGCTTGACAGGGCGAATATTAAGAGATGGTTTTACTGTCTCTTAATTACTGTAGTCGCATATTTCCCGTGTCTTTTAGTAACGCTTAAGCAGTTTAAGAGCGTCAGCGGATATTTCTCAATGCCTGATGTTACGCTTTCTGTATTCATCAAATACATGAGATATCCTTACACTGTTGGCAATACGCCGCTGTCGATCGCATTATTAATAAGCGTTTTTGCACTTGTAATATACACAGCGATTAAGATATATACCGACGTTAAGGAAACTAAGGCAAAAACGCCAGCCGTTACAGACATCACAGGCAGTGGGAGTGAAAGCATCAACAGCAGCAAATTAGATTATTCTGCATATATGAGCGATTTATATGCGCTTTCAATGTTCCTTGTATACTACGGAGTGCTTGTTTTTGGAACGATTGTGTCAAAGCTTATGACTGCCAACATATTTGTCGACAGGTATTTGTTTTTTGCACACGGAATGATATGGCTGTTCTTTGCAATAGAAGCGGGGAAGTTTAAAAAGTATTATTACGTGGTTGTTACTCTTCTTGTATTATCAGGCGTTGCAGGGTATGTAAACGAATATCATATTGAATATGATACGAATCCGGATGCGATTATTTCGTATCTTAATGACAACGTTCAAGACGGTGACGTACTTTATTCATATGAAGACAACGAGGAAATGAAGTTCTGTCTTCCGTTTTATGATGAGAGGCTTGAAAGCTATGATGAGCTTTCGGATGCAATAGATGCGGCTAAGTCATCAGACGCAACGCTTTATGTTTCGGTTATTGATTATAAGAAATTTGATCCTGCAGAAATTGAAAACCGGGGCTTTAACATTGAATTTGTTGATACTTTTTCTTTTGACAGATATAAATTTGACTTGTATAAGGCAACAAAGACGACTGTAGAAGATTAATATGACAGTCTAAAAAGCGTAAACATTTATATTATTCGCGCAATATGGTATAATACCAAAGTTTACGGGGTATTATAATGTCATTAATTACACTTAAGTTTTTCATATTTTTATGTGTGACGCTCATAGCATATTATACGGTGCCTAAGAAGGCTCAGTGGATGATTCTTCTTTCGGCAAGCCTTATATTTTATGCATATGCATCGCCAAAATATCTGATATTTCTGTTTGCATCCGCAATCAGTGCTTTTGTATGCGCAAAACTGATTCAGACGAAGAAATCAAAGGCATACCTGGTGCTTGCTGTTGTGATCAATATAGGAATTCTTTTTGTCCTTAAGTACACGGGATTTTTCTTTGAAATAATTAATTCATTATCGGGGGCAGGGCTTAAGAATGTGAGATTCCTTCTTCCGCTTGGAATTTCATTCTACACATTTATGGTTATTTCATATGTTGTTGATGTGTACAGAGGTGATATTGAGGCAGAAGGTAACTTTCTTAAATTCCTTTTATTTGTCTCATATTTCCCACAGATTACCGAAGGACCGATTAACAGATTTTCGCACACTGCGCCAATGCTATATGCAGAGCATGATTTTGACTTTCCGGCAGATTTGGCGTCTATGTTGACAGGGTTTTTGAAAATGTAGAAGGATATGGCGGACTTACGTTATTGGTAGCTGTCGTATTTTATGCAATTCAGATTTATGCCGATTTTTCGGGATGTATGGATATGGTAATGGGTATATCGGCTCTGTTTGGCGTTGACATGGATGAGAACTTCGATAAGCCGTTTTTCTCAAAGTCGGTAGCCGAGTTTTGGAGACGATGGCACATCACACTCGGA
>SFNX01000115.1 GCA_004552595.1 Lachnospiraceae bacterium
AGAGCAGTACGGAATTGATATTAAATATGTTGACAATATTTTGCGTATGCAGAAAATAACAAGGGTTCCGCATGCACAGCCATATTTCAAGGGAGTTATCAACTTAAGAGGTGAAGTGGTTCCTGTTATGAGCTTACGAATCAAGATGTCTCTTAATGAGGATGTAATAACCAAGAACTCAAGAATCATAATCTTAAAGCTTGAAAACAACGCACCAATCGGTATTGTTGTTGATGAGGTTAAGGAAGTTGTTTCTCTTGATGAAAGAAGTATTGATGAAGTGACAAAGAGCTCTAAAAACACAGAGCCGTCATTCATCTTTGGAGTAGGAAAGGTCGATGAAGGACTTATTTCACTTCTTGATTTAAGCACTATTATCAGCGAAAAGGAAGTAGTATAGGTTAAACAATGGCAAAAATAGATTTAAATAACATGGAAGGCGTTTATTTTGACGTACTCCGTGAAATAGGAAATATCGGAGCCGGAAATGCTACCCTAAAGTAGGCCTTATGGAATTTAAGGAAATCGGTGCTGAAATGGGCGGCGAAGAAACTATTATGGCGGGAATATATCAGCAGATCAGAGGCGATATTTCGGGAAGCATAATGTTTCTTCTTGAAGAAAAGTCAGCAAGAGTTCTTGTTTCTAAGCTTATGGGTGTTGAATCTAATTCATCGGAACCGTTTAATGAAATGGAGATTTCCGCATTACAGGAAATTGGAAATATCATTACCGGCTCATACTTGTCATCACTTTCAACACTTACAAATATGACAATAGATGCTTCAGTTCCATCACTTTGTATTGATATGTGTGAAGCTATTTTATCGGTACCTGCAATTGAATTTGCAGAGCTTGGAGATAAGATGCTTCTTATTAAGACAGAGTTTAGCGATGATGTCAAGCTTGAGGGATATTTTATTTTAGTCCCTGATCTTACTTCGTATGAAAAGATTTTGACATCACTTGGCATGTAACTTTAGCAGGATTATTACAATTACTTTTTTATGGTGGATAAGTAATGGGTCAGATGATAAAAGTGGGGATGGCAGACCTTAAAATATGTAAGGCACCGGATGCTGTCACAACATTGGGACTTGGTTCGTGCATTGGTATTGCAATAAGAGATCCGCAGACTAAAATAGGCGGGCTGGCGCATATTATGCTTCCGGACAGCACACAGATAAAATCACAGACATTGAACGTACCTAAATTTGCAGATACAGGTGCAAAAGAACTTGTTAACCAGCTGATTAAAGCCGGAGCTAACCGCATGAGATTAGTTGCAAAAATTGCCGGTGGCGCACAGATGTTCTCGTTTCAGGGTACAGGTAATGATATGATGGCTGTCGGAGAGAGAAATGCTCAGGCAGTACGAAAAGTACTTGCCGAACTTAAGATTCCGATCCTTTCAGAGGATTGCGGTCTGAATTTCGGACGTACGGTCGAGTTCTTTCCGGAAACAGGCGATTATGTAATAAAGGCTGTAGGAAAGCCTCCGAAGACAATATAATGAAAAAAACGAGAAACATACCTGCAATAGTCACTCTTCTTGGGTGTTTGGTTGCAGTGATAGTAACATATTTAGACGGATATAGATTGAATGAGATGCTTAAGGTTTTACTTATAGTCATCTTTATATTTCTGTTTTTAGGATTAATTATCAAGCATGTATTCGAGAAATATATTCCGCCTGTAGAAGATGAACCTGAAGTGATAGAAGATGAGGGCTCTGTCATTGAAAAAGGTTCTGATTCAGATGAAGACGAAACAGTAAGCGTAAGCGGAACTACAGCGTCTAACGAAGCAGGAAACGAGGAAATACAATAAATTCAGTTAAGGGGTCTATGCACTAAGGGAGAAGGGAATGGACGATAACGGGAAGCTTAAGTTATGGCAGGAATATTCAAAAAATCCTACGCCGGAACTTCGTGAAAAAATTATTCTTGAGTATGCACCGCTTGTCAAACTGGTGGCGGGCAGACTTGCCATGTACCTTGGGTATAATGTTGAATATGATGATTTGGTAGGCTATGGCGTTTTCGGATTGATTGATGCCATAGATAAATTTGATGCAACAAAGGAAGTTAAATTCGAAACATATGCATCACTTCGTATTCGTGGAGCAATTCTTGATCAAATCCGCAAAATGGATTGGATTCCGCGTACTGTCAGACAGAGACAGAAAAAAATCACAGACGCAATTAAAGAAATCGAAGCTCGTACAGGTAAGAGTGCAACAGATGAAGAAATCGCCGAGGCAATAGGCATTTCAAATGAAGAGTATGACGACTGGCAGTCACAGATGAAGGTTACAGGCGTTATATCACTTGATGAATTTGTGGAATCGGGCAGTGATATTTCGGATGGCGGAAGCATTAGCACAAAGCTTGACAGACCTGAAGAACACATTGAAAAGGAAGAGATGAAGGTAATGCTTGCAAAAGCTCTACAGTCACTCACAGAAAAGGAACAGAAGGTTGTACTTCTTTACTATTATGAGGAACTTACGCTTAAGGAAATCAGTAATATCTTAGAGGTTTCCGAATCTCGAGTTTCACAGCTTCATACTAAGGCACTAAATAAGATGAAGCAAAAGCTTGGACCATATGTAAATATGGTTTTAACGACTTAATTATGTAAACCTTTATATCGATTTGAGCTACTGATAATTATGTAAACCATAAGGAGGGGTTATGGCGAATGCATACTTTCAAATTATAATGAATGGTACAAAGACTTTTTTAAGAATCTTTCCTGCAACAGAAGGTGGACAGGGGCTTTCTGCAAAGGAAATTCAGGAGTATTTATCATTTAACAATATAGTACCTGAAACTACAGACTATCTAATGATAGCGGGCAGTGCCACGGAGCAGACTGACGTACTTTTATGTAATAAGACAGGCTTTGCAATTAATGAATATTTCAAACTTGCTCTTTCGCAGGATAAAATGATGGCAGTTGCAAGGTTTTACCCTGCATCATCAGGCGGAAAGAGACTTACAAAGGATGAAATCATTAATGACATCAAGCATAAAGGTATTGTTACTGAACCAATTGAAAGTACAATAGATGATTTCATCAATAACCCTATGTATTGCTACAGCTATGTTGTCGCAAAGGGCGAGCTCCCTATCGAGGGAAAGCATGCGAAAATTGAATATTTTTTCAATACAAACCCAAATACAAGACCTGCACTAAATGAAGATGGCAGTGTAGACTTCTTCCATCTTGAAGCAATCAGTAAGTGTAAAAAAGGTCAGGTTCTGGCAACACTTACACCGGAAGTAAAAGGTACTCCGGGAAAGAGAGTTACCGGGGAGAAGATTCTTCCAAGAGAAGTAAAAACTGCAAAGCTAAAATTTGCAAATAACATTTCTCTTTCTGAAGACGGATTGAATTTAATTTCAAATGTTGACGGACATGTTTCACTTGTCGATGATAAAGTATTTGTGTCCGATGTATATGAAATTGTAGATGTAGATACTTCAACCGGAAATATTGACTATGTAGGAAACGTTTTGGTAAAAGGAAACGTCAAGGCAGGATTTAAGGTTAAGGCAGAGGGCAATGTTGAAGTATTAGGGGTAGTTGAAGGTGCTGAAATCGATGCTACAGGTAATGTAACGATTGCTAAGGGCTTTAACGGAATGGGTCGTGGAGTCATAAAAGCGGGTGGCTGTGTTGTAGCAAGATTTATTGAAAACGGTACAATTGAAGCCGGTGCCAGAGTTACGGCTGAGGCAATTATGCACAGTGATATTACTTCAGCAGCAGATATTGAAGTAACCGGTAAGAAAGGCTTTATCGTTGGTGGAAGCGTTAAGGCACAGGGCTGTGTAATTGCTAAGACAATCGGATCTGAAATGGGTGGTGACACATTAGTGGATGTAGGAGTCGACCCAAGACTTAAGAAGCAGGTAATTCTTATTGAAAGCCAGCTTAAAGAAGAAAAAGAAAAGATTGATAAGATTTCACCTGTTCTTGCAACAATTACAAAGAAAATCAAAGATAAGGCACCGCTTAGTCCTGACCAGATAAGATATTTTAAGCAGCTTTCTCAAGAATATACTGAAGCAAAGACGCGCATTGGGACACTAAACTTAGAATATGACAAAGTTGTGGCAGAAATTGATAACCAGCCACAGGATTCATATATTGCGGTGTCGGGCAATGTGTATCCGGGGGCAATGTTTACGATTAATGATGTCCAGAAGCGTATAGATTCTCTTTGCACTCATTCAAGATTTGTAGCTGAAGGAGCAGATATAAGGATTAAACCACTATGATTTCACCAATTATGGCTAACGGTGTCGTAGCACAGACACAAAATATTAATCATGTTAATCATATTGAAGATGTAAAATCACAGGTTAACTATCAGAATTCGCAGGTAATTGTTGAAAACAGGCGCGAGCAGGCGCATAATACAGTGACGGCTTCCGAGAATATGGCAAAGTCAGACACAAGACATGATGCGAAGGAAGAAGGAAGAAATAAATATTTTAATAACAGAAACACTAAGAAGAAGACAGAGGATGCGGGAACGATAGTAAATAAGAGCGTCAGAAGCTCAGGCTTTAATGTATCCGTATAACGAGGTAAAATAATGACACCTTTGGGTATTGGTCTTTTGGCGGTTGGTATAATTGTTATTATAGCCAGCTTTTTTGTGCCGGATAAGGAAGACAGAGACGATAAAAAGGATATCGAGAAGAAACAGGAACAGATTAGAAAGCTCATGGAGAGAGAGCTTGACGGAATGAAGCTTCGTGTCAATGAAGCGACAAATGAAACTGTTGAAGTCGGTATGGAAAAGAGCGAGAGGGCTCTTGAGAAAATTACAAACGAAAAGATAATGGCTGTAAGCGAATATGCGACTACCGTTATAGAGGAAATCGACAGAAATCACAAGGAAGTAATGTTTTTATATGACATGCTTACAGATAAGCAGACAGATGTCAAAAACACGGTAAGACACGCTGAAGCAGCGGTTAAGGAAGTAAATGAGGCAGCCAAGACAGCCAGTGATACTGCGATTTATGCGACAAATGTTGCGAATGCTGCCAGTGAAGCGGTAAGCCTTGCTAATGAAGCTGTGAACAGTATTCCGGTTAGTAATGGGGTGGCTAATTTGAATGGTGGAAACAGCGTTGAATTTGTCAATACGGTTGACATAAAATCAGAACCGGATGTTGAGTTACCTAAACAGTCACTTTTTTCCATGGCGGCAGATATGGATGCAGGCGAGCTGATTAATGGCGATATGGATGTTCTTACAAAGGTCGTGCCTTTCGAGGAAGAAGTTAAGGAAGCAGAGCCTGAACTCAGTGAATTTGAATTATTAGAAAGAAGTACAAGCTTTAACAATGTCAACAA
>SFNX01000116.1 GCA_004552595.1 Lachnospiraceae bacterium
TTGATAAATACACAGTAGAGCTTGATATATTTAAAAAGCCTTTTGATTACATTAAGATGGCAGAAGTAGAGTTTGAAAGTGATGAGGAAGCAATGTCCTTTAACAAGCCTGACTGGTTTTTAGAGGAAGTGACAAATAACAGAGAATACCATAATTCGGTAATGAGCAGGAAGGTTTTTTAACATGAATATGAGAAAGCAGATAAGAGGTTCAATAATGCTGCTTATTGCAGCAATCATATGGGGCAGTGCATTTGTTGCACAGTCAGAAGGAATGGAATATGTCGAGCCATTTACTTTTGCATCTATCAGATTTTTTATAGGTTCATTTGTCCTTCTTCCTGTAATATCATTCATGAAAAAGAAGGAAACCGGAAACGCCAACCTATTTGAAGACTATGATAAAGGTACAGGGATTAAAGGATTTGTGCTTAAGCATAAGCTTTTGGTCACGGGAAGTATTTTCTGTGGTCTTGCCCTCACTTTTGCAACTAATTTCCAGCAGTGGGGAATAAAATACGTAAGCTCTGTAGGAAAAGCAGGCTTTATTACAACCCTCTATATTGTGCTCGTTCCGGTGTTTTCCCTATTCATCGGTAAAAAGGTCAGACCGCTTATATGGGTTGCCCTTGCATTTGCGGTTTCAGGACTCTATTTCCTCTGTGTTACAAGCAAGCTTACATTTGAAATTTTGGATATACTGCTTATTATGTGCGCGGTTTTCTTTTCGTTACAGATTATGATAATAGACCATTACGTAGACAGAGTTAATCCTGTAGCGCTAAGCTCTTTGCAGTTCTTTATCGTTGGAGTAATCTCGGCGATTTGTATGTTTATATTTGAGAAGCCGTCAATAAGTGCAATCATGTCCGCAATGGGACCTATTCTCTATGCGGGTGTTCTCTCAAGCGGAGTTGCATTTACACTTCAGGTTATAGCACAAAAGGACTTAGACCCGACTCTTGCCTCAATGATAATGAGCCTTGAATCGGTAGTTTCCGTATTATCAGGCTTTGTGCTTCTTAACCAGAAATTGTCATTAAGAGAAGTACTTGGCTGTGTTCTAATGTTTATTGGTGTGATATTAGCGCAGCTTCCTGAAAAAAAGCAGCCTAAAGTGCAATGATGTCACATATTCTTTTGACATCATCTGTCGACAAATCTGCATACATAGGCAGAGTGAGAACTCTCCTGCTTATGTCCCTTGCAATACTTGTGTTACCTGAATCGAATACATCCTTATATGCCTCTATTTCATTTGTAAGAGGATAGAAGTACTTACGTGATTTGATTCCGTTTTCAGATAGTTTATTGAATATTTCATCTCTTGAAAGCTTATATTCATCTGTAAATATTACAGGGAAATAAGCGTGATTCCTAGTCTGATTTTCACTAACAGGATTAAGCTTAACACCCTTTATGCCGCTTAGGCCATCTCTATAAGCTTTTTCAACGATACTTCTTTTCTTAATTTCATCATCGACATGTCTTAAATTACATATACCCATTGCAGCTGCAAATTCATTCATTTTAGCATTTGGTCCGACAAATGGAATCGATTCTTCGTCGTGAATTCCGAAATCCCTTATCTCTTCAATTACCTTTGAAAGAGACGGATCCTTAAATGTTATTGCACCGCCCTCGATTGTGTTATATACCTTTGTAGCATGGAAGCTGAAAATAGATGCATCGCCAAGACATCCGACAGGAATGCCTTTATAGCTGACAGAAAATGCATGTGCCGCATCGTAAATTACTTTAAGGTTATATTTGTCGGCAATCTTTTCTATTTTTTCTGCATCACAAATATTACCGTATACATGTACAGGTAAAATGGCAGATGTTTTGTCTGTAATAAGTGCTTCGATTTTATCTGCATCAATTGTGTAATTATCAGGATTAATGTCACAGAATACAGGCTTTAATCCGCATCTTACAATGCTGTGAGTAGTCGAAACAAAAGTAAAAGGCGTAGTTATGACTTCAGATCCGTATGGAAGTTTTAAAGCGGTAAGAATAAGCTCAAGTGCCATATGACCGTTAACCGTAAGCTCTAAATTATCTGTAGAAAGATATTCCTTTAGCTGCTCTTTAAGAAGGCGTGCTTTTACTCCGTGGTTTGTGAGCCAGTGTGAATCCCACAATTCTTTTATTTCATTAGTGTATTCATCAAAATCAGGCATTGATGAACGTGTCACAAGAATGTCTTTACTCATATATATGAATCCTTAAAATAGCATAAATATTGCATTTGTACACAAAAAAATCACATTTAATTATACAATAAAAAAACATAAAATGATATAATCTAAATCGTGTAATCGCCCAGCCATTGCTTGGGGCGTTTTTTGTTGGAGATAAACCTTTATTACTGAGGAGGGATAATTTGGTTAAGACACTAAGTAAATACATTAAAGAATTTACTAAAGATTCTATACTTACTCCTGTTTTTATGATAATTGAAGTAATCTGTGAGATGATTATGCCTTTGTTAATGGCTTCAATCATTGACGAAGGAGTTGAGAATGGTAACCTTAATCACATATATAAAACAGGTGGATTGATGGTTGTGTGTGCTGTAATCGGGTTGCTTTCAGGACTTCTTGGTGCAAAACTTGCCGCAAGGGCTTCAGCCGGATTTGCAAGAAATCTAAGAAAAGGAATGTTTGATAATATACAGAGATTTTCGTTCGCAAACATTGATAAATTCTCAACGGCAGGACTTGTAACACGTATGACAACAGATGTTACAAGTGTTCAGCAGTCATATCAGATGCTTTTAAGAATGTGTATGAGAGCACCTGCAACGCTTGTTATTGCTTTGTTTATGGCATACAACATAAATAAGAGAATTACAAGTATATATTTTGTTGCTGTTATATTCCTTTCTATATGCCTGTTCTTCATTATTAGAGCAGGTATGAAGTACTTCAGACAGATGTTTAAGATGTATGACGGATTAAACGAATCCGTACAGGAAAATGTTACGGGAATCAGAGTAGTTAAAGCATTTGTCAGGGAAGAGCACGAAATCGGAAAGTTCAATAAGGCCAATAAAAAGCTCTATGATATGTCTGTTAAGGCAGAATCAATAGTAGTAACGAACATGCCGCTTATGATGTTTACTGTTTACGTATGTATTCTTTTAATAAGCTGGGTCGGCGCTCATATGATTGTGTCTAACGAGCTTACTACAGGTGAGCTTATGAGTCTTCTTACATACTGCATGTCGATACTTACTTCTCTTATGATGGTATCGATGATTTTCGTTATGATGTCAATGTCTATCGCGGCAATGGAGCGAATCGCGGATGTGCTTACAGAAGAGCCGACTATTGTCAATCCTGAAAACCCTGTATTTGAGGTTCAGGATGGAAGCATTGAATATAGAGATGTTTACTTTAGATATAATATGACAAGTAAAGAGCCTGTATTAAAGGACATAGATTTAAAGATTGAATCAGGTGAAGTAATCGGAATTATCGGTGGAACAGGTTCTGCAAAAACATCTCTTGTCAATCTGATTTCAAGACTTTACGACGTAACAGGCGGAGAGGTACTTGTCGGCAACAGAAACGTTAAGGAATACGACCTTGAAACGTTAAGAAATGAAGTATCAGTAGTACTTCAGAAAAACGTTCTCTTCTCAGGTTCAATTCTTGACAATTTAAGGTGGGGTAATAAAGACGCTACACTTGAAGAATGCAGGGAAGCATGCAAAATAGCATGTGCTGATGACTTCATTATGGAATTTGAGAACGGCTATGATACTAAAATTGAGCAGGGCGGAACTAATGTTTCCGGTGGCCAGAAGCAGAGACTTTGTATTGCGAGAGCCTTGCTTAAAAAGCCAAAAATACTCATCCTTGATGACTCAACCTCTGCTGTTGATACTGCAACAGATGCAAAGATTACAGAAGGTCTTAAGAATGCGATTCCTGAAACTACAAAAATAATTATCGCACAGAGAATTTCATCCGTTATGCACGCTGACAGAATCGTTGTAATGGACAACGGTAAGATTAACGGCGTCGGAACACATGAAGAGCTCCTTAATAATAATGAGATTTACAGAGATGTATATGAGTCACAGACAGTGGGAGCAGGTGACTTTGATGAAAAAGGAGGTGCTAACTAATGCCAAGACCGGGAGGACATGCAGCAAGTATTGCCGCCAAATCAGCACCTAAGGTTAAAAATCCGGGAAAGATACTTAAGCGTATTTTTTCAATGATATTTGAAAAGTACAGTATTCATGTAATTGTAGTATTAATATGTGTATTACTTAATACATATGCTTCAATTCAGGGTACCCTTTTTACAAAGACATTAATTGACGACTATATAGCACCAATGCTACTTAAGAGTAGTCCTGATTTTGCCCCGTTATTATCTGCAATAATAAGAATAGCAATTATTTATTTGCTTGGGGTAGGTGCATCTTTTCTTCAGCAGAAGCTTATGATTTATGTTGCACAGGGAACTCTTCTTAGAATACGTGAGAAGATTTTTTCCAGCATGGAAAAGCTTCCGATTAAGTATTTTGACACACATGCTCACGGAGACATAATGAGTATTTACACAAATGATGTTGATACTCTTCGTCAGCTTATTTCACAGAGCCTTGTTCAGCTTGTATCAAGCGTTGTAACAATATGCTGGACATTTGTAACGATGATAATGCTTTCAGTTCCGCTTACGATAGTTACGTGTATTATGATTGCATTAACTATGATTGCATCGGGTCAGATTCTAAAGCGCTCGGGTGAAAATTTTGTTAAACAGCAAAAGTCAATCGGACAGCTCAACGGATTTGTTGAAGAGATGATGACAGGACAGAAGGTAGTTAAGGTGTTCTGTCATGAACAGGAAAACACTGCTGAATTTAATGAACTTAACGAGAATCTTTTTATCAGTGCATATAATGCCAATAAATTTGCAAACAGTATGGGTCCTATAAGTAGTCAGCTTGGTAACCTAAGCTATGTAATGTGTGCAGTAGTAGGCGGAATGCCTATTAACCAGGTTGCTAACCAGTTTAACAGTATTATTATGGCATTAGCTGGTGCTGAGAGAGTATTTAATCTTATGGATGAAGAGCCTGAAAAAGATGAAGGATATGTTGAGCTTGTAAATGCTAAAATCGTTGATGGTGAGCTTGTTGAGACAGATGAGAGAACTGATAAATGGGCATGGAAGCATATTCATCAGGCAGATGGTTCTATTGACTTAGTTCCTCTTGAAGGTGACATAGTTCTTGATGCGGTTGATTTTTCTTATACCGGAGATAAGCTTGTACTGGAAGACGTTTCGGTATATGCACATGCCGGACAGAAAATTGCGTTTGTAGG
>SFNX01000117.1 GCA_004552595.1 Lachnospiraceae bacterium
TACTTCGGTTTCAAGCTGCTCATTGATTTCGAGAAAGCCAAAAACCTCTGATGTAAATGCTTTCGCTATTACATGTATAAACGATAACATAACTCCTTCAGGAAAGCCACATTCTGCGAGCGACAGTTACTGTAAGAAATACTATTATCCAATGGTCGATGAGCGTGGAATTGAATTCGATGTCGTGGCCGAAAACAGAAAGGTTATGCTCATAGAAGCATACATCCCTTTCCTGTACAATAAAAGTCTGTACTATACCACCAACTATAAGAAATGCGTCTTAGCTTATTATGCGGACGAGATTAAAGATATATTGAATGAAGCGGGTATCTCGGATTATGAGTATTATAAAGACTCAATCAGACTAACCATTCCTGCTGATTATCCGCTTGAAAAGGCTGCCGCCACAGTAATAACTCTTGATGATTTACTCGACTATAATTTAAAAACAAATGCATACTCACAACAGTCCCTGGGCTCTAATCAGTTCTGGAACTGGTTTGATAGAGATGACATTATTGTTAAGCAGATGAACAGCAACAACGAACAGATTCTGTTCGAATCATTCCAGTTTTCCGATAATAACAACAATGAGCTCACCTATGATTCTCTCTTAGAGGCTTTGTCACGGGAGTGATATCTGATGCCCTGTTCCCGGCATCAGACCACATCCTCCTTTATTTTCCGATTAAAAAGCAGCGAACTCCATTACAAAGTCCGCTGCTCATAAATATAAACTATTACGTTACGTATGAGTCAACACTATTTTGTATTTCGAAAGGTCAACCCTGCCATCGATTACCTCTACGCCCTCATCCTTAAGTAGCTTCGCCTGAACATCTAATCCACCGAATGCAAAAGCGCCCGCCAGATTTCCCTTCGAATCGACAACTCTGTGGCACGGAATAATCCCCGGCGTCGGATTCTTATGCAATGCATTTCCAACAGCCCTCGACATCTTCTCATTTCCTGCCATTGCTGCTACCTGGGCATATGTCGCAACTTTGCCCTTCGGGATTTTCTTTACCGCCTCATATATCCGCTTTGTCGGACTATCCGTCACAAGATCGTAACTCTCCGCTATCATTCTTCTGATTTCATCATCCGGAATGCTCCCGTCAAGAATAATCGTGTTCCAGTTTTCCTTATTCTGGTGCCAGCCCGGCACACATGACTTGTAAATACTTCTCCACAAATCTCTCCACTCAGGCGAGACCTTCACATTAAGATTTACGAACCCATCTCGCTCATACGTCCACAGGAAAGCCTTCTTGCTCCCCTTCACCCTGACAAGCTGCCAGTTCTCGTCGTGAAACGGAGCGTCTTTATATGTATTTGGCAGGCTCAGTCCATACTTCAGCGCCTCTTCTCTAGTTGTCATTTTACTCCTCACTCAATCTTAGTTAAAAAAAAGTGAAAATCCCGGAATCCCAGTCTACACCACACACTATCCATGTATAACATTTCTTCCATTATATCACGAGATAATCCCTCCAATACACTTAGGTCTCTTCGAATAGAATTAATACTCCTTTGTAACCGAACTAAGTTCATACATTTCCATAAATGAGTCAAGATCCTGCCCATTCCGTATCAACATAATCTCGAAAAAGTGCCCCGACTGAGTATCTTTAAAACCCGCAACCTGTTCACCATTACATATGCTGCACTTTAGCACTGCCTTATGTCTGTTAGGGTCATATTCAAATTTTGGTTCTGCTTTCTTCTTCCCAAACAATGACATTTCTACGCTTCTTTTACCTTTCATTACTTATTTGAACTACAACCGCATCCTTTTCAACTCATGGTTGTATATGTCGCTTGTCCTCTTATCAAAGCAACAGAACGTAATATCCATCGCATAATCATTGTTGCGATTCAACCATTCTTTTACAGTCTTAACCGCAACTTCAGTAGCCTCTGCCAGCGGATATCCGTATACACCGGTTGATATTGCAGGAAAAGCAATGCTATGAAGATTGTTCTCCTTCGCCAAATCCAACGAGTTCCTATAACATGCCGCTAACAATCTCTCGTCTGTATCGCTCCCGGAATAAATCGGTCCAACCGTATGAATAACGTATTTTGCAGGCAAGCGATATCCCTTGGTTATCTTTGCTTCACCTGTCTTGCAGCCATTCAGCGTCCTGCATTCATTCAGAAGTTCAGGACCTGCCGCTCTATGGATTGCACCATCAACACCGCCTCCGCCAAGCAGGCTTTTATTTGCTGCATTTACAATTGCATCACAATCAAGCGTTGTAATATCACATTGCTTTACATGAATTTCTGGTTCTACCAAACTCATAATAACCTCCATATTTCCTTTCGGCAAAAATTCCAAATCCTCGCTCACTCCACCCCTTCACATCTTACTAAAGCAAATGCAAATTTATCAAGTGGTTCACGGATGCATAAGCAACATCTGCCATACTATTTCACCCCTTTCTTATATTTTTCCTCCAATAAAAAAGCAGCGGACCTTATTACAGAGTCTGCTGCTCTTAAGCATATAATTATGTAGTTAGTTACTCAGCATTGTTACAATAAATCTGAATTGCATTATCCACAAATACGGCAGTTCCCTTACCACCACATTCATCAATATTATCTGTGAATTCCCCTCCACCGGAATACATTTTGCCAAGTACTCGAAGAATCTTATTGGTACAGGTATAAAAGTTTTCTGTAATGTACTCCTGAATTCTCTTAACAAGATTCTGAGCCTCTGGTGAGCTAGGATCCATCTCCTTCATTTCTCCAGCTTCTTTAAACAATAGCATAAATCTGTCTGCCATGATTTTCTCATCTTCTTCCGTTCGATTATTCTGCTTCTCTTGCATTTCTTTGTACTCTGGCAAATCGCCGTATAACTCCTTTGCTTTTCTGGAATATTCATCCAGCTTACTCTTATCAAAAGCTTTAAAATCCATATTTTTTACTCCTAACATTTTTATTCCAAGCGCAAAATTCATCAAGTTTTCAATATGTTCCTTCTTCAGCCTAAGCAATTCTATCTGTTGCTCCAAAGCTTTATTTCTATCAAAATCAGGACTATTGATAATTGCCTTAATATCCTTTAGAGGAAATTCCAATTCACGAAACAATAAAATATGCTGAAGGCGCTCCAGATCTGCATCGTCATACAGTCTGTATCCCGCATCGGTGTATCCCGTCGGATGCAAAAGACCGATCTTATCATAATATTGTAGAGTGCGTATACTCACTCCGGCAAGCTTGCTCACTTCATGTACTGTCATCATTGTTGTTTCCTCCAATCACTTGATAAGGCTAATATAAACTATTACGTTACGTAGGAGTCAACACTTTTTTTGTAGTTACTCCTTTACTTTGATGTTCGACCAAGCTTTAACCGGTTATTGCTTGTCTCGTTGTCCTTAACAAGTATTACTCTATCGGGAATAGCCGCATAAACAGCGCCCCATCCGGCAACAAAAGTTTCCTGTGAGGGAACTTAACAAACCCTCTATAAATAAGACAATGTTCACAACATATTTATAATTGACTATGCACATTTCAGAGGATAAACTTATATATGTACAAAGGAGAATATAAAGTGACTAATACTAGACCAAAGACCATAAATTCATTAATGAAATATTTACGTGATAAAAAAGGTATTCATATAGAAGGTTCTTCACAGAAGAAAAGACTCATGAATATCGGTTATTATCACGGTTATAAAGGTTATCGATACATTAATAAACCATCCAAGCAAATACCTTATTCTGATTTTGAAGAATTATTGGCAATATATGATTTTGATTCACAACTCAAATCCCTTTTTTATCCATGTGTGATGAAAATCGAAACTGCACTTAAAAGTTATGTATTAGAAACAATGGTAGCATCCACGCATTCAGATAGTTTTAACGATGCCTATACAATGCTACTAGATAATTACAAAATGTTTTCGACTACAGGAAAAACCTTTAAAACGGATAAAGATCGCGAAAAAGCAGAAACCAAATTCAAACACGAATTAAAGAAAAGATTGGATTTAAGAAATCGTATATACAAAGTTCAAACTGACGCCTTCGGAAATGATAATAAAATAGCCGGTCACTTCCTCTCTCATGACATGAATATTCCGCTGTGGGGAATTTTTGAATTATTAAGTCTAGGCGAATTTGGACATTTTGTTTCTTGCTTGAACTATAATTGTCGCGTTTCCATTTCTAAAGAATTAGGAATCACTCCATCCGATGATACTAATGCTATGTTGCCTCAGCGACTTATTTATTCTATCAAGGATCTTCGTAATTCCATCGCGCATAATGATGTAATTTTTGATACACGATTCAGAACTGGTAATATTGATAAGCAGGTTAGTAATGCTATTTTAAATGCAACCGGAGTTTCAAATGTAAACTTTACAACCATAACAGATTATTTAGTACTAATCATATACATGATGAAATTACTAGGTGAAACAAAAACTGAAATGAAACGTGTAATTAGTAGTTATACTGATATTGTTGAGAAACTCAGAACACAAATTCCAATTAGCGTTTTTAATCAGATTATATATACTGACAACAATGTTAAAATCAAAGCCTTGAAGTCTTTTGTAGGCAAATAAATCGCTTGCATTTGCTACGATCATAAGGTACAATGATAGTGCGAATTGCGGTATGTCTCTTCGGAGTATACTTAGGGGAGTCGGATGCGTCCGGCTTCTTTTTTATTATTCAATTTCTAAAACACATCTTATCTGCTTCATAGCAAGTTTCCTCAATGCTTCGTTTTGTATCTTCTCAAGCATCTGAATCATATCATCCATCCAGTCATCTGCCTCAACATCTCCAAGAAGCAGATAATTCGGTGTCGTATGAAGAGCCTTTGCAAGTTCTACAAGTACACTTGATTGTATATCGTGAAAATCCTTCTCGTATTTACAGATGGTGGTTTTCTTCATAAATAACATGGCAGCCAAAGTCTCCTGTGAATATCCCATCTTTTTCTGCATTCTCTGATTC
>SFNX01000029.1 GCA_004552595.1 Lachnospiraceae bacterium
TACACACCCCGCGGGGCCAAATCTTATATTTTCACTTGATTTAGCCCCGCGTAACACTTGTGATACACACCCCGCGGGGCCAAATCTTATATTTTCACTCGATTTAGCCCCGCGTGAGATATGGGACAGGTATTCACTACACTCTTGTTAACGAAAAGTTCATTTGATAAAGGTATTTCGTGGGAATATAATATATAATTAAATAAAATATTCAGATAAAGGATAATATTATGGCAGTAAGTGATGAAATACGAGAGCAGACTAATAAATTAAAGGATATGGATAATAAGCATAAGGCCGAATATATCTGGACTTATTATAAGTGGTGGATACTTGGAACGATAGGCGCTATTGCTTTTGTAATATCGTTGGCGTCCGCGGTTATTAAAAACAGCAAGCCTGTATATCTTGATGTTATGTTCCTTAATTCAACGGCCAACGAACAGGGTGACCTTTGCACGCTTGATACTGATTTTTTACAAGAATATAACGTGGATGAAGGTGAATACAGGGCAAGCTTTGATTACACAACATATCTTGACAATAATGGAGGAAACCAGCAGTCGGTTGCCGGACAGGTTAAGGTTGTCTCGAAATATCAGGCTGAAGAACTTGATGTTATATGCGGCCCTGACGAAGTGCTGAGTGATGCGGCCGATGTTGGCGGATATGCTAAATTGGAAGAAGTGCTCCCTGAGGGAATGCTTGAAGAGCTGATTAACAAGGGCTATGAACCATATTATTATACTGAAAAGATTTATGACGACGATGCAGCTCCTGACAGTGAGGGTAAGCTTCCATTTACATATGGAGAAAAGTACATCGGGGGAATCTACGTTAATAATAGCCCGAAGTTATTTGGTGAAGACTCGCGATATCCGTACAACTCAGCACTTGAAGACAAGGTTGTTCTTGCAATTGCGTGGAACTCTCCTCATCTTGAGCATGCAATCCAGTTCCTGGAATATGTTACAAAATAATATAATATATTAGTAGTAAGGAAAAAGTAAGTCCTTAATCATTGCAAGGACCGGTACTGGTTTGAAAAACACTTGTTTTCCACTAGAACTTAATGAGGCACTTATTGACAGCAGGCAACGTGCAAGTATTGACCTTGCACATTCAATGTGGTAAATTAACACCTAGGTAGAGGTTGCGCCTCTCATCAGTAGGGTGTCGGATGCGGTCCGAGCAGATGAACACACCTGAAAGGGTTGGGCGCCGAAAGGCTGAATTTGGGCATTTCAGTACTTGGGCATACATTTAACAGATGTATGACTGTCATCCGATAAATGTCGAGTTGGAGTACTACTATCGACTTTTTGGAACGGATGGGGGGCTATCTAAGAAGTCGCGAATAATATAACGATTTTTTAGGGCCGCCTCGAGAGAGTAGCGGTTTTTTTGTGCGATATAATCAAACATAACCCATGGCAGTATTCAAAAGGAGGGAATCATGTCAATATTTAAAGGAGCAGGCGTAGCAATTACAACTCCATTTTTAGCAAACGGTGAAGTGGACTACGACACTTTCAGAGACCAGATCGAGTATCAGATTCAGAACGGAACAGACGCAATTATTGTGTGCGGAACAACAGGTGAGGCTTCATGCTTATCTCACGAGGAGCACCTTGACTGCATTAAATTCTGCGTTGAGGTAGTTAACAAGAGAATTCCTGTTATAGCAGGCACAGGTTCTAACTGCACGGAAACAGCGATTTATTTATCAACAGAAGCTGAGAAATACGGGGTTGACGGCCTTCTTGTCGTTACTCCTTACTATAACAAAGCAACTCAGAAGGGCCTTATCGAGCACTACACAATGGTAGCTAATTCAGTAAAGCTTCCTATCATTATGTACAATGTTCCATCAAGAACAGGCTGCAATATTTTACCTGAGACAGCTGCTAAATTATGCAAAAACGTGCCGAATATTGTTGGCATTAAAGAGGCTTCAGGAGACATTTCCCAGGTTGCAAAGGTTGCACTTCTCTGTGGGGATGACATCGATATTTACTCAGGAAACGATGATCAGATTATTCCAATTCTTGCACTTGGCGGCAAGGGAGTAATCTCAGTTCTTTCAAACGTTGCACCGAAGCAGACTCATGACATCTGTCAGGCATTTTTCGATGGAGACACAGCTAAGGCTGCAAAACTTCAGATTGAAGCAATTCCGCTTGTAGGAGCTTTATTCTGCGAAGTTAACCCAATCCCTGTTAAGAAAGCAATAGAGCTTCAGGGCAGAGACACAGGTGTTGTAAGACGCCCATTAACTGAGATGGAGTCGCAGAATGCAGAGAGACTTAAGAAAGAGATGCAGGCTTATAACGTGCTTTAAGGGGTGTTATGCAACTGACGCCTTCAATCAGTGGCAGAGGTACACTACCAACGACAAATGATATTTTGTGAATAACCTTGTAGTAAAAGAGGAACAAGATGGTTAGAATGATTATGCACGGCTGTAACGGTCGAATGGGACAGATGATTACCGGAATCGTTGATAGAGACGATGAAATCCGAATTGTTGCAGGCGTAGATATTAACGACAAACAGCTTAATGATTATCCGGTTTTTAAATCGATTAATGACGTGAATGTTGAGGCAGACGTAGTTGTTGACTTCGGTGCGACAGTGGCGATTGACAATCTTCTTTCATGGTGCAAAAATACGAAAACTCCATGTGTTGTCTGCACGACAGGCTTGTCGGAAGAACAGATTGCAAATGTGTCTAAGACCGCAGAGTCTGTGGCAATGCTTCGTTCTGCGAATATGTCACTTGGAATCAACACATTAATAAAGCTCCTTAAGGATGCGGCAAATGTATTTGCTCCTGCTGGCTTTGATGTTGAGGTAGTTGAGAAGCACCATAAGATGAAGCTTGATGCACCATCAGGTACAGCAATTGCACTTGCAGATGCAGTTAATGAGGCGAGAAATAACGAGTACACATATGTTTATGACAGAAGTGGCAGACGTCAGGTCAGGGACGAAAAGGAAATCGGTATTTCAGCCGTTCGCGGCGGCACAATTGTCGGCGAACATGATGTTATTTTTGCAGGAGAAGACGAGGTAATCACATTCTCGCACACTGCTTATTCAAGAGCTGTATTTGCCAAGGGTGCAATCCAGGCTGCTAAATTCCTTTACAATAAGGAACCGGGCCTTTATACCATGGCTGATGTTGTTAAATAAAAATTACATATAATAATGTTTAATAAAATAGTGTATAGCCACAAATGCTATACACTATTCATGCATTATAAAATGATAATGCAAATAGAACAAACCGGGACGTATTCATGGACGATAACGAAATAAGATTTTTAAAACTTTTAAGAGAGCAGTATCCGACGATTGCCCAGGCATCGACGGAAATAATAAACCTCCAGTCAATCCTTAACCTCCCAAAGGCGACTGAGCACTTTATGACCGATATTCACGGGGAGTATGAACAGTTTATTCATGTACTCAACAACGGCTCGGGCTCAATCAGACGTAAGATTGACGAGGAATTCGGCAACACTCTTTCAGAGAAGGACAAAAAGTCACTTGCGACTTTAATCTATTACCCGGAAGAGAAGCTTGAGATAGTTTTGTCGACAGAGGATAACATTAACGACTGGTACAAAATCACTCTTCAC
The DNA here is from genome assembly GCA_004552595.1 of Lachnospiraceae bacterium. GTDB lineage: Bacteria > Bacillota > Clostridia > Lachnospirales > Lachnospiraceae > UBA2868. The sequence goes on from SFNX01000029.1 coordinate 3,645, forward strand.
AGACTCGTCCAGATTACTAAGCGAGTAGCTTCCAAGTACACAAGGTCGAAAGTCAGAAAGGCGCTCCCTAAGGACTTTGCCTATGTTATTGAAGAACTTATTACCGAAAAGGAAGAAGTCCAGAATAAGGAAGCATATTATAACGAAATTATTCACACGATAATCAAAATCGACAGAGCTCCTGAATTCATTGTGGCAATTTGCAACCTGATCAGAAGACTTGTTATCGACCATTTGCACATTATCGGCGACATTTTTGACAGAGGTCCCGGACCTCACATTGTTATGGACAAGCTCATGAGTCATCATTCAATTGATGTGCAGTGGGGGAACCATGACGTGCTGTGGATGGGTGCTGCGGCGGGATCGACTGCCTGCATTGCAACGGTTTTAAGAATCGCGGCGCGTTACGGAAATCTTGATACAATCGAGGAAGGCTACGGCATTAATCTGATTCCGCTTGCGACTTTTGCGATGGATACGTATGCAGATACAGATTTGTCCCGATTTTCGCTTAAGCTTTCAAAGGAAAAGGACCAGACCGATTACAAGCTTGAAGTGATGATGCACAAGGCGATTACGATTATCCAGTTTAAATTAGAGGGTCAGCTCATTAAGAGAAACCCTGAATTTGAGATGGATGACAGGCTGTTGCTTGATAAAATCGACCGCATAAATAACACTGTTATTATTAACAAAAAATCATACGACATGCTTGATATGGATTTTCCGACTGTAGATAAAGACGATCCATATGCGCTTTCTAAGGAAGAGGAAATCGTAGTTGAGAAGATTAAGCATGCCTTCACGCATTCTGAGAAGCTGCAAAGACACATAAGATTCTTATACACAAAGGGCAGCATGTACAAGATTTACAATTCAAATCTTTTGTACCACGGATGTGTGCCGCTTGATGAAAACGGCGAATTCAAGAAGGTTAGGATTTTTGGAGGCGATTACTCAGGCAAGGCACTCTATGACGTGCTTGAGCATTATGCAAGAAAGGGCTTTTTTTCGAAAAATCCTGAAAACAAGAGAAAAGGAGAGGACATACTGTATTACATATGGGCCAATCCGAATTCGCCTGTGTTTGGCAAGGACAAAATGGCGACATTTGAGACTTACTTCGTAGAAGACAAGGAAGTAAGGAAAGAAAAGAAAAACAAATACTACGAGCTTCTTGATGATGAGAAGACAGTAGATAAAATACTTAAGGAATTCTCGCTCGACCCGCGCTATTCGCACATTATTAACGGGCATGTACCGGTTGAGCAGAAGAACGGCGAAAACCCTGTAAAATGCGGCGGAAAGCTTATGATTATTGACGGAGGCTTTTCCAAGGCTTACCAGGGCAAGACCGGAATCGCCGGCTACACGCTTGTATTCAGCTCGCACGGCATGAGAATTGCAGCGCATAAGCCATTTGAATCTAAGGAAGAGGCAATCAGAAACGAGACCGACGTTTACTCAGATAACATTTTGGTTGAGACTCCGAACTTCAGGCTTCGCGTAGCCGACACCGACACAGGAAACGCTATCAGAGACTCAATCGCAGAGCTTGAAAATCTGCTTAAAGCATATAGAGACGGAACATTATCGGAAAAGGAATAATATGAAGTTCAGACCATGCATTGATATTCATAATGGCCATGTGGTACAAATTGTCGGCTCCTCGTTACGGGATGAAAACGACAGTGCACAAAACAACTTTGTCTCAGAAAAAGACAGCGCATATTATGCAAATCTCTATAAAGAGAATGGCTTAAGCGGCGGTCACATTATAATATTAAACGGTAAGGACTCAGAATATTACGAAGCCACAAAGGCAGAAGCCGTAAAAGCGTTACAGACTTACAAAGGCGGAATGCAAATTGGCGGTGGAATTACCGATAAAAACGCCGAAGAATATATTTTAGCAGGCGCAAGTCACATAATTGTCACATCTTATGTTTTCAGTGACGGAAAAATATGTTATAATAATCTAAATCGGCTGAATTCAGCTGTTGGTAGGGAACACATTTGTTTAGATGTCAGCTGCAGAATGCGCAATGGCAAGTATTATGTAGTAACTGACAGATGGCAGAAGTTTACAGATGTCGTTTTGGATGAAAATTTAATTGTTAGTTTGTCTGAATATTGTGATGAGCTGCTTGTTCACGCTGTAGATGTTGAAGGCAGGAAAGCAGGAATTAATGCAACGATTGCGGGAATTCTTGAAAAGAGTCCGATTCCTGTTACTTATGCGGGTGGAATTTCATCGCTTGATGATATTGCAAAGATACGCAGTATAGGTAATAATAAAATTGATTTTACTATAGGTACTGCTCTTAACATATTTGGCGGCGACCTTGATCTTATGGAGGTTATCAGATGTACTCAATAATGATTGTTGATGACAACGAAACAGAACTTGTCATAGCACAGAAAACCTTACAAGATAATTATCGCGTCATCCCCATGAACAATCCGAAGTCTGCGCTTACAAGACTTTCGAAAGCAACTGTTCCGGATATGATTATTCTTGACGTTGAAATGCCTGTTATCAACGGCTTTGAAATGATGACAAGAATAAGAACATCCGATAAGACGAAAAACGTTCCGGTCATTTTTTTATCGGGCAATGTTGACAATGCAACAGAGCTTGAGTGCTACAGACTTGGTGCCGTTGATTTCATCAGAAAGCCGATAGTTCCTGATCTCCTTAAGAAGAGAGTAGAGCTGCAGGCAGAGTTACTTGAATACAAAAGATCAATCGAAGAGAAGACATCAGGACTTCAGCAGACTGCCAACTATTATGCAGAGAATGCAATGAGGCTTGAGTATTTCATCATCGGTATTATCACAGACCTTATTGCTGAAAAGGATTCATACACAGGAACACATAACATCGGAGTTTCTAAGTATTTTGAAATTCTCTTAAGAGAGATGCTCGTGTCGGGAATTAATTACGGAATCGATCCGTCGGATTTTGAAATTATCATCTTATCATCAAGACTTCATGATATGGGTAAAATCGGCGTACCGGATTACGTTTTACAAAAGCAGGGTAAGTACACTGACGAAGAATTTATGATGATGAAAAGACATACAGTGCTTGCCGCAAGTTCAATTCAGAAGTATGCATACCTTCTGCCGAACAACAAGTTTTTGACATACAGTTATCAGATGGCAAGATATCATCATGAAAGATTTGACGGACAGGGATATCCTGACAGACTCCCGGGACAGAACATTCCGATACTGGCGAGAATTCTTGCAGTAGCAGACGTTTATGAAGCACTTACTGCAGAGCGTTCATATAAAAAGGCAATGAGTCACGAGCAGGCATACAACATTATTACACAGGGCGCCGGAGTGCAGTTTGACCCTACAGTTGTTGCCGCTTTCCAACGTGTTCATGAAGATATTGCACAGGAATCGATTAAGCTTAAAGCACAGTTTGCACAGTTTAATAAGCAGGCAGCCGCTGCTCAGATGCAAAAACCGATGTAAGGATAATATTCAATTTGCATCAAAGCATATGTAGAACGAATAAATAAGACGGTAAAGCATTTATTAGCTTTATTGATATATTTTATGGAGGTACTGTTATGACAGGTACAGTTAAATGGTTTAACAACCAGAAAGGTTACGGATTCATTTCTGACGAAGCAGGAAATGATGTTTTCGTACACTACTCAGGACTTAACATGGAAGGATTCAAGTCACTTGACGAGGGCGCTAAGGTTGAGTTTGATGTAGTTCAGGGCGAAAAAGGACCTCAGGCAACAAACGTTACAAAGCTTTAATCTTACATAATTTGCATTTTTTCTAATACATCTTGGGATTAAAGTTTTCAATATATGTTAGGAATAGCTGTTAGAAAGATTTAAAAAGAGACGGGTCACCCGTCTCTTTTTGTGTGTCAAATCAGATATAACGCCTTAACTGCTCGCTATTGATTATGTAAACGTTTTGGGTTAAAATGAATGTGGGTATGTGCGCCCAAAATACAGTAAGGAACTATTGATAATGGAAAATAAAGAGGAACTTAAGGAGACTGTCAGTAAAGAGGAAAACGCGGCCGATTTTCTCCCGAAAAAAGAAAAGCCGAGGCTTAAAATGTCAAGGTACACGGTGATGCTTGTTCCTGATTCGACAGACGATGCAAAACAGTACGAGTTTTCAATTGATAAAATCGCAAGGTATGTTGTATTGGCTCTTGCGGCAGTTGTAATAATCGCCTGCATAATTATTTCATTTGCATATAAGAACTATAAGCTTATGAACGATTCGTCGCTTAAGTCAGTAATCGACAACATGGAGGTTGATAACACAAGCCTTCAAAAGAAGAACGACGAGCTTACGGAAATTGTTAAGCTTAATGAAGATACAATAAGTGAATTAAAGGATAAGGTGAGCGAGCTTGAAATTCAGACGGCAGGTCTTTACATTCCAAGCATAATTCCGTACAAAGGTCACGCTCTTCCGATTTCAGATATCATTATCGAAAATGCTATTTCATACAGCTGCCTTGAGGGTGTGGCAATTGTTGCAACAGCTAACGGTACGGTTGAAGACATCACAGAGAACATGTATGGCTACACATTAACAATCGACCACAAGAACGGCTACAAAACAGAGTACACTGTTGAGGAAAAGCTTAAGGTTGAGAAGGGTGATGATGTAGTAAGAGGAGAGGTTCTTTTATACGTATCAGAGGACGATGAGATTTTCTCATATTCAGTGCTACTTGATAACGAGAGACAAGACCCAAAGCAGTTTTTTGAGACTAATTAATTATAGATATGAATAACACCAGGTAATTATTAATCAACTGGTTAATTAAACATAAACTAAAGATAGTTGCTGTTTCAAAATCTAATTAAACAAGCCATAAAAAACATAATTAAGGAGAAGATATGTTTTTTAACAGGAAGAAGAAAGAAGACAAATATATAGCAAACGACGACAGAATCAAGGTTGATACGACTACAATTACGACAATGGTAGGCGTCGATACGCTTATTGAAGGAACGCTTAAGACAAAGTCATCAATCAGAATCAACGGCACAATCATCGGCGATGTAAGAGCCGACGGAATTGTGGTTCTCACTAAGACAGGAAAGATTGTCGGTACTATCGAAGCCGAGAGCATAATTGTTGCAGGCGTTGTTGAGGGCAACATGAGCATAAGAGACAAGGTGAATGTTGAAGCAACCGGCGAGATTTACGGTGATGTAATCACGAAGAAGTTTGTAATCGATGAAGAGTCAATCTTTCAGGGCAATTGCATAATGAACCGTGACGGCAAGGTAATCCCTGTTCCGCCATACATTAAGGATTCAGAGAAAAAGGCCGAAGAAGATAAATCAGAAGATAAAAAAGAACAAAAAAATGCCGACAAATCTGACAAGAAGGATAAATCTGACAAGGCAGCCTCAGATGAAAGCAAAAAAGATGTAGCTGAAGCTGAAAACTCAGACGAAAAAGACGGCAAAAACAACAAGGAAAAAGACAAGAACAGCACAGAAAACAAAGAAAAAGACATAGAAACTAAAGAAGAAAAGAAAGAACTTAAAGAAGCTAAAGAGTCAGAACAAGAAGAAAAAGAAGACGATAGCGATACAAAAGACGTAGATGATACGTTAATAATAGCAGATATTAATGAAATCGAGGCGGTAGACGATATCCCTGCTAGTGATGGCGAAATTGAAGGTAACTATGTGAAGAAATCAAAATCACTTAGCGTCGAAATAGAAAATTAGGAAACGACCGATGGGAAATAATAGTATAAAAGCACTTATTATTAATAGCGATATCAAATTTACAAAGGAAATTCAAGGAGCGATACCTGATTATTTTGACGTATCTTTCTCAAGATATCAGGATGCAAAGGAAAAACTTCGCACCGGAATTGATGATAAAAACATCGGACTTGTAATATTGAATGCCGATGAAGACAGTACAAATGCACTTTCAATTTTTAAGTATATCAAGGAAGACCCTGACAGAGCGGGACTTAAAAATATGCCGGTCATCTTACTGACTGCCGACGAATTTGCACCGCACTGCCTGGACTTTTATGATGTTGCAGACCCGTTTTTTTACTCACAAAGCATAGACGACTCGGATTTTTTTATGGCAATAAGTGATTGCATAGAAGAAGCTGAAATGGCGGCTTTGGACACTTTAAATAAAGAAGAAAAGACCGAGAAAAACACGATTGTTAAGTCGCCCGAAAAGCTTATGGGAACCGTTTATTCAATTGACACAAGCGTTCCCGAGGCAATGAGAGTTGCAACGTATGAGGACAAAAAGATTATCGAGAAAATGTCCGAATCGGTTAAGAATACAAAGAGGACTGCTAAGGAAGTATATGAGATTTTAGAGAATTTTCTTAAGGAGAAAGAGGCAATCGGCGAGAAGGTTGAGCTTAACTTAGGACTTAATAAATCAAAGCTTCCAAAGCCTGCAATTAATGTACCGATTTCTAAGTGGAAGATTGAAAACGATATTTCTTCGATTCATCAGCTTAGCGATGTAAGTAAGGTTAACGACCTTCTTGCTGATGACTATGACCCGGCACTTATTAATTATTCAGATGCATATTTATGGAATAAAAGAACAACAATAAACACTCCTGTTAATATCATCAGAAGAGATGCGGTGAACGTACCTAAGGAGCCTACGGGACCTAAGTCAGTGCTTATTGTCGATACGGATAAGAATTCGCTTAAGGCATTTGAGCTTTTCTTGAATGAAAACTATAAAGTGGCAATCGTTGACTCGAACATGAAGGCAATTGATTATATAGTCAAAAACAAAACCGATATTATCGTCATAGCCAATGATGTTAACGGAATGTCCGGAACCGCGATTACAAGAAGCATCAAAAATCAGCCTGCCGGAATGCAGTCTAAGATTTGCATCATGATTGATGAGAACAGCCCATACCAGGAATATGAAGAAGTGAAGACTGCAATGTGGGTGTCGGGCGTCATTAAAAAACCGATTATTAAAAAGCAGCTTTTAGCAGTGCTTAACAGACTTTAAGTTCTTATTTTAGAAAAAGGAACGGAACTTGAGAAGAAGAAAAAACAATTTAGTAATAATACTTTTATCGATAATGTGCATCCTTATCGGCTTTATTGCAGGAATGATTGTAATCCATGAGGTCGATGCCAAAAACGAAAAGATAAAAACAGATGCACTAAAGGAAGAAATCAGAGAGGCAAAAAAGCCTGTAAATGTATATTTCCCTAAGAGAAATATTAAATACGGTGAAATACCAAGAAATTCATACAATCCTGATAATTTTGTTATAGAAGACGGCTTTATGGCCTACTATAATGAAAACGGAGAGAAGATTTCACATGTCGGCGTTGATTTAAGCTATCACAACAACAAGGTCGATTTTAAAAAGCTGGCTGATTCTCCTGTCGAATTTGTAATGCTAAGATGTGGCTACAGAGGCTATACAGAAGGCGGACTTATCGAAGACGAGAGGTTCAAGGAATATGCAAAAGCGGCGAATGAGAACAATTTGAAGCTCGGGGTGTATTTTTTCACACAGGCGATTACAGAGCAGGAAGCGATATCTGAGGCTGATTATGTGATAAAGCTCATTGAGAATTACGATATTTCCTATCCGGTGGCATTTGACATCGAATATGTTGAAGACGAAGAGGCGAGGACGAATACAGCTGAGCTCAGCAGAGAAGATTTGTCGAAGATTTGCATTGCGTTTTGTGAGCGGATTAAGGAAGCGGGCTATTATCCGATGATTTATGCTTCCGAGAACTGGCTTCGTCGAAAGCTTGATGTGAGCATGCTTAAAGAGTATGATTTATGGGCACCGCAGTATCTTGATGAGAACGATTTTTTGTATGATTTTACGATATGGCAGTACACGGATTCGGGGAATGCACCGGGAGTTGAAGGAAGCTGCGATTTGAATGTTTCGATGGTCGATTATGCAAAGTTTGTGCCGTCGCTAAGAGAGGCAATTAAGACAAACGGGGAAATTGGTGAATACAGCGACAATACGCCAAATATTACGATTCAATAGGGGTTACCAGAGGATTTAAGGATGATTCATAAAAAAGTACGAATAGGTGATTTATTAATAAGCCAGGGCCTTATTAATGAAGGTCAGTTAAACGTCGCACTGCGTGAACAGAAGATCAGAAACACAAAGCTTGGCGAAACGCTTATCGCAATGGGCTTTATTTCGCAGGAGGACTTCGCTGACGTATTAAGTACGCAGATGGGAATCGGAACCGTCAACTTAAGACAGGTCGGTATCGATGAAAACGCGGTTAAGCTCGTTTCGGAAGACATTATGAAGAAGAATGTCTTAATTCCTTTTGGTTTTGATGAGAAGAACCCGAACATACTTAAAGTCGCAATGGCAGACCCGATGAACTTCATGGCAATTGATGACGTTTCAATTGTTACGAATATGGAAGTAATGCCATTCTTCTGCCCATCCGTTCAGATTTCTCTTCAGCTTGACAGGCTTTATGGTAAAAAACAGGCAATGCGCGCTGCTGAACAGTATCAGCAGGAACATGCAAAGGAGATGGAACAGCTTGCGGCAATGGATAAGTCGCAAGAGGAGCAAAATTCCGATGTGGACGATGCGCCTATCGTTAAGCTTGTTAATACAATGATTGAGCAGGCAGTACGTCAGGGCTCATCAGATATTCATATAGAGGCACTTGAGAGAGAGGTAAGAGTAAGATTCAGAATTGACGGTGTTTTGGTAGAGCATATGGACTATGACAAAACACTTCTTCCGGCTCTTGTGGCACGTATTAAGATTATTTCAAATCTTGATATTTCGGAGCGCCGTAAGCCTCAGGACGGACGTCTTACAATTCATGTAGATAACAGAGAATACGACGTCAGAGTTTCAGTCCTTCCTACAGTATTCGGAGAAAAGGTTGTTATGCGACTTACTAATAAGGATGGACTTACAAGAGATAAAAAATACTTAGGACTTAGTGAAAAGGAAATGCCAAGATTTGATGCAATAATGAGAAATCCTCACGGTATCATTCTTGTTACAGGTCCTACAGGTTCAGGTAAATCTACTACTTGTTACACGGTTCTTTCAGAACTTAACAAGGAAGAGGTTAACATCGTAACGGTAGAAGACCCGGTTGAAGCAAATATTAACGGAGTTAACCAGGTTCAGGTTAATCCAAAGGCACAGCTTACATTTGCATCAGCCTTAAGGTCTATTCTTCGTCAGGACCCTGATATTATAATGATCGGAGAAATCCGAGACGAAGAAACTGCAAATATCGCTGTACAGGCTTCAATTACAGGACATCTGGTAATTTCGACATTACATACAAATTCAACTGCAAGCTCAATTACACGACTTCTTGATATGGGTGTTGAGCACTATCTTATCGGAGATTCGGTTGTTGGTATTATTGCACAGCGACTTGTAAGAAGACTTTGTCCGAAATGTAAGAAGCTTAGAAGCGCAACATTTGATGAAAAGAAATTACTTAACATTCCTACGGATACAGAGATTAGCTTATATGAGCCGGTTGGCTGTAAGGAATGCGGTAACATTGGATATAAAGGACGAATCGGTGTATATGAAATAATGCCGATTTCACACAAAATCGGGGTTATGATTTCAGATAAGGCAACAGCTGATGAAATCGAGAAGCAGGCAGTCGCCGAAGGAATGACTAAGCTTCGCGACGCGGCAGCAGAATATGTAATACAAGGTCTCACAACAGTAAGCGAGATGCAAAGAGTGGCATATGAAGACATGTAGCAAGCGACTACGTCGGTTGCTACGTGACAAAACACGCAGTGTTTACATGTAGCACTCGACGAAGTCGATTGCTACGCGAGAAAACATGAAGTGTTTACAAGTAGTGTTCGACGAAGTCGGACACTGCACTCGAAAACATGAAATGTTTTCGAGCAAAAAGTAAAAGTTGTAGTTACCTACACCAATTAATTAAGAAACCAAGATTTAATTTAAGAGTAAGGTATGGAAGCAAGCGAAGTAACGATTGAACAGATTATGGGGTGCGCTAAAGATGCGGGGGCGTCTGATGTACACATCACAGTAGGTATATCTCCTAAAATGCGAGTAAACGGTAAGCTTATGGTTATGCCGTTTCCGGTTTTGTTACCTGTGGACACTAAGAGAATATGCGACTCAATGATGAATGATAAGCAGAAGGAGCACTTTGAGGAAAAAGGTGAGTGGGACTTCTCATATTCAATTCCTCAGATGGGCAGATACAGAGTAAATGCCTTCAGACAGCGTGGCTCCGTTGCAATGGTATTAAGAATTGTAGGAACAATAGTTCCAACTCCTGAATCGCTTTCACTACCACCATCTGTTATTGATCTTTATAAGATGAAGAGAGGCTTAGTGCTTGTAACAGGCCCTACAGGTTCAGGTAAGTCAACAACATTAGCTTCACTTGTCGGCAAAATCAATATGGATTTGGATGCACATATTATTACGTTAGAAGATCCTATTGAATACCTTCACAGACATGCCCGCTCTATAGTTAACCAGAGAGAAATAGGCATTGATGCAACATCGTATGATTTGGCACTAAGGTCAGCATTAAGAGAAGACCCTGATGTAATATTAGTCGGGGAGATGAGAGATTTGGAGACTATTTCCACAGCTATTACGGCAGCAGAAACAGGACATCTTGTACTTTCCACTCTCCACACAATCGGTGCGGCAGCCACAATCGAGAGAATTATTGATGTGTTCCCACCTCATCAGCAAGAGCAGATAAGGACCCAGCTTGCTAACGTACTCGTATCGGTAGTATCACAGCAGCTTGTACCTACTGTTGATAGAAGAGGAAGAGTGGCAGCATTTGAAGTAATGCATGCAACACCTGCAATCAGAAATCTTATAAGAGAGAATAAAACACACCAGATTGCAACCTCCATTCAGACATCAAGAAGACTCGGAATGATTACAATGGATGATGCATTGGTTGAATTATATATGAAAGGCAAAATCGACAGAAATGAAGCTCTTAATTTTGCCCAGGATAAGAACACAATGCAGACTAAGATTTAACTAAGTAACAGGAGCGTATTTATATATGCCAGGATTTGTTTACAAGGCCATCGGGCCTGACGGAAAAGAAAAGAAAGGAAGCATTCAGGCGGCATCAAGCGAGCAGGCCATTATGAGGATCAAAGGTGACGGACTCATTCCGGTTGAGGTTGCACCTGAGAACGTGCTTAATAAAGACATCAGTATTAGCATCGGCGGCGGCAAAATCACATCAAGAGATTACTGTGTATTCTGCAGACAGATGCTTGCAATATTGTCAGCAGGCGTAAGCATTATTAATGCCCTTCAGATGCTTTCAGAGCAGACAGAAAACGTCCCGCTTAAGAAAGGAATCGCAAAGCTTGCCGATGAAGTTGGAAAAGGTGAAACGCTCTCAAACGCAATGAGAAAGCAGCCTAAGATTTTCCCGTCAATCTTTGTAAACCTTGTCGAAGCAGGCGAAGCAACAGGTACTCTTGAAGTCTCATTTGAGAGAATGGCGCTTCAGTTTGAAAAGGACAACCAGCTTCAGCAGGTAGTCAAGAAAGCGGTTACATACCCGATAATCGTTGGCGTAGTTGCAGTTGGCGTTATTTTTGCAATGATGACATTCGTAATCCCGACATTTATGGGAATGTTCGCAGATATGGATGTTGAGATGCCGGCAATTACACAGTTTGTAATCAGTATGTCTGACTTCTTTGTCGCATACTGGTGGATGATATTGATAGTTGTTGTTGCGGCAGTATTTTTAATTAAAGCTTACGCAAAAACAATATCGGGACGTGTTCTATTTGGAATGTTAAAAATCAAACTTCCGGTTATCAAAAACGTTCAGGTAAAGAGCGCCTCCGCCAAATTTGCAAGAACGCTCTCAACTCTTTTAAGAGCCGGCGTTCCAATGATGCAGGCACTTGAAATTACAGCTAATACAGTCGAAGATAACATACATTTTCAGAGAGCAATATTATCAGCAAGAGACCAGGTTTCAAACGGTTCATCGCTTGAAAAGCCAATTAAGATGTGTGGCCTTTTCCCACCAATGGTTGAGCATATGATTTCAATCGGTGAAGAGACAGGTAACTTAGAAGATATGCTTGAAAATGTTGCAGAATACTACGAGGAAGAGGTTACAACGGCAACCGAGCAGATGATGGCTGTTTTAGAACCAATGATGATTCTTATACTTGCATTAATCGTCGGAGTAATCATCCTTGCAATCCTCCAGCCAATGATGTCACTCTATGATGCTGTTGGAGCGATGTAGTTTTGCAAAGCAAAGCTACGAGCGACTAGTCATCAGCTCTGTGAAGCAGATGGTGATGACAGGAGTAAACACGAAGTGTTTACGACGTATAAAGAGTTCACCTGCGTGAAAATACGGCTATGACACAAGGAACCAGTCATCAGCTCTGCGAAGCAGATGGTGATGACACGAGAAAACACGAAGTGTTTTAGAGAGATGTGATATATGCCCATACGGGTTTATATAAATAAATTTAAACAACCCCGCGTTTGAGCAGGCGTGGAAAATAATTAAGAAGGAAGGTATAAAACATGGAAAAGAAACAGAGAACATTAAACAACAAAGGTTTCTCACTTATCGAGCTTATCGTAGTTATTGCGATTATGGCTATTTTGGTTGGTGTACTTGCACCTCAGTTTATGAAGTATGTTGAGAGTTCAAAACAGTCTACGGATATGCAGGCAGCTTCAGCATTAAGAACTGCAATTGAGGCATATGTTGCAGAGAATGCTTTATCTGGTGCTACGGTAATAACGGTTTCAACAGATGGAACAAGCATCCATGTAAAGGATGGTGATTCAATTAGTAAAGGTCTTTCAGATGCGTTATCTGAAGTTGGATTATCCGGAAGTATTGTATGTAAGTCAACAGGATGGCCTACAGAAGTTGCAGGTTCATATAGCTGTACAACATATAAGTGGACTACAAAACCAACAAAAAATACTAATAAGCCAGAAAAAGATTTATCTGCTGCATTCGAATAAATTATATGCTTTGTGATTTAATATTAGCATTCTTTCTCGGCCTATGCATCGGCAGCTTCTTAAATGTCTGCATATACCGGATACCATTAAAACAGGATATTGTTAAGCTTTCCTCCCACTGCATGAATTGTGGGAGGAAGCTAAGATGGTATGAGTTAATTCCTGTAGTGAGCTTCTTAATTCAAGGAGGCAGATGCAGGTCATGTAAAATAAAATTATCCGTTCAATATCCGATTATTGAACTGCTCAACGGATTACTTTATTTACTCATATACTGTACATATGGACTGAGCGTTAAAACGGCGATTTTATGCGCGCTTGCATCAGTTCTTATTGTAATATCAGTAGTTGATTTTAGAACGTATGAGATACCGATAGGCTGTAATATTTTTATATTTGTTCTCGGTATTATTAACGTTTTTTCTGACCTACCGCATATGTCAAAATATGTGATAGGATTTTTTGCTGTAAGCCTTGTTCTGTATTTATTATGGCTTTTAAGCAAAGGAAGAGCCATCGGTGGAGGTGACATTAAGTTTCTTGCAGCCGCAGGGCTTCTACTTGGATGGCAAAACATCATCTTAGCGTTTTTACTTGGCTGTATAATCGGCTCAGTAATTCACATTATAAGAATGAAGGTTCACAATGCAGACAGAACACTTGCATTCGGACCGTATTTATCGGTAGGCGTTCTCATTGCAGCAGTCTACGGGGATAAATTGATAAATCTATATCTGGGGTATTTAGGATTTTAAAAAGGGGAGTGCATAAATGGCACAAAAAATTCTTTCAATTACACTTGGTACAACTTCTGCCAAAATCGCAGAAATTGTAAAAACAGGTAAGAAAATTCAGGTTTATTCGGCATACGATATCCCTATATCTGAGGGACTTTGTGATGACGGTTATATTCTTGATGTCGATTCGTTGGCTTCTGAGCTGTCAGGCAACTTCCAAAAGTACAAGATCAGAACAAAAAAGTTAGCATTTTCAATTGCTTCAAAGCGTATTGCAAGCAAGGAAGTTATTATTCCATTCGTTAAGGAAAAGCAGATTAAAGGCCTTATAGAAATGAACGCACAGGATTACTTCCCTGTCGGAAACATTGAAGACTATTTATTAAGCTATTCAATAATCGAAACAGTAAAGAATGCTGAAAATACGCAGTACCGATTAAATGTAGTAGCAGCACCGACAGACCTTCTCGAGGGCTATACAAATTTGGCGAAGGCTCTTAAGTGCACTGCAGAGATTGTTGATTACGCAGGTAATGCAATTTTGCAGGTGTTAAAAACACAGGCACATACAGGTGAGATTAACGCTATATTGCAGCTTGGAAACGAAAATACAGTTATTAACATTATGAACGGTAACGTTCAGATAATGCAGAGAAGTATTGCAAACGGACTTTATGCGTTAGTAACAAGCATCAGTGAGTCGGTAGGACTTGATGAAGAGGATTCGCTTGCATTTCTTGAAGATAACGACATTGGAAGAATTTGCGCGGCGTACCCGGATGTAAAGTATATTTGCGATTCGCTTGTTTCAAGTATCGGTCGTATTTTTGAATATTATAACAGCCGTTCGTCAGAGCATCCGATAACCGGTGTCATGTACATCGGTGATGCGACATGCGTTAACGGTATCGGAGAATTGCTGTCGGAAGGACTTGGAGTTGAGGCAACGGAAATTCACAGATTAAACTGTGTCCAGTCAAAGTCTAAGAACTTAACAGATGAGGCGGCAACAAACTTTTTATCTAACATTGGTGCAGTAATTAATCCAATGAACTTAAAGTATGACAAAAAGGATGAAGAGGAAAAAGTAAAGGAAGAGGGAAAACTTCCTTGGGGCCTTGTAGTCATCTCGTTTGTTGCAGCAGTTGCATTAATTGCGGCAAGTTTTACGATGTATTATCTTGCGAAGCAGGAAAGGAACAAGCTAAGCAGCCAGCTTAATGCTCTTTCAAATGTTCAGCAGGTAGAAGTTCAGCTAAGCGAGGCGCAGACTAAACTAAGTGCGATAGAAGAATTTTACAATTCAACTAAGGGCCCTAATGACTCTCTGCTTCGCTTAATTAAAGATTTAGAAAAAGTAATGCCTAAGGGCATGTCAATTGAAAACTTTGCGTTATCTGATGATGGCACAGTCACAATTACAGGTGGCGGCGTCGGTAAGGAGAGCGTAGCAAAGTTCATTCAGCAGATGAGAGATTTGAAATATGTTAAAGATGTTAAGGTCGACTTGATTAATGAATCGATAGATGTCGGCGGAATGTATGACACATTTACAATGTCATTTACATTGCTTGATGTTAACGCTATTGAAGAAGAGGAAGCCAAGACCTCTGATGTTATCGAGATCGAAGAGCCGACAGAAGTGACTCCTGAAGCTGAGACTGAAGAGCCGACAGAAGTGACTCCTGAAAATGAGGAAGGAGGTAACGAATAATGGAAATAAGTGCAAGAGATAAAAAATTATTGGTATACCTTATAGCGGTTTCGATTATTGCCGGATCCTACTTCTTTGTGGCTAAGCCTTTACTTGATAAGCAGGCTAAATTGAATGAAGAAATCAGCGAACTTCAGCAAAAGGTTACTCATTATACTGAAATTTATAACAATATGGATAACTATGAGAGTCAGATTGCCGAAGCACAGACGAAATATAATGAGACGTGTAATAAGCTTTTTGGTGGTCTTAACCAGGACAACACAATTATGATGGTTAAGGATCTTGAAAACGCTACGGATGTATGGATTGCAAGACTTTCATTTACGGAAGAAGATGTAGTATTCGGTGAGGGAATTGCCGATGCTACTGCTGAAGGTACTGAGACTACTGAAGGTGCTGAGACTACTGAGGGTGCTGAGACTGCTGAGGGCGCTGAGGCAGCAGCGGCTGACGGAAGCGAAGCTGCACCTGCTTCAATGCAGGGAGTCCGCCAGGATTTAAATATCGATTACGCAGCAAGCTATGATAACTTCAAGCGTTTTATTGAATATATTGAAAATCATGACGAAAGACTTTTCATTTCATCAATAAATGCTACATATTCGGTTGATTCGGGACTTGTAGGCGGAAGTATGGTATTAAGCCAGTATGCGATTCTTGGAACCGACAAGGAATATAAGGCACCTGAAATCAATAATGTAACACTTGGAACTGACACAATATTTAAAACAGGAACGACACTTTTAGCGCCTGATTCAGAAGAAGGGCTCACAAGCCAGACGTTATCAGACGAAAATACTAACGAGGGAATGAATCTGAAAATGAATCTGAAAATGAATCTGATAATGAATCTGAGAATGAATCAGAGAACAAACCTGAAAACAATACTGAAAGTGAATCTACTCCTTCTAAGCCTAACGGACCAGCAGGGGGAATTATTTAAAATTTAGTGTATTGTTATTGTTGGCTGGCTGAATAATTAAATTTTTAGTGTGATGTTATTGTTGGCTGGCTATATTTATTAAATGATGTAAATATAAATATTGGTGATTAAATGGAGAGAAGCAGTGACAACAAAAGCATAATAAACGACAACTCAGGTCTCTCAATTGTAGAGGTTTTAGTTGCTGTTGCAATTCTTGCCATTGTATTCGTACCACTCCTTAAGACTTTCACACAGGCCTCAACTATTAACGCTAGGGCACAGAAGCTTCAAAACGTAACTTCACTTGCAGAAGGTGTAATGGAGGACGTTAAAGGAAAATCCATTCAGGAGTTACATGACCTGGCTGTAGAAAGAGCGGATGTGTCATTTTTGCCGCTTGATGAAGACGGAACATTAACAAAAGGGAACCTTAACAATGTCCCGCCATATACCGTAACTTATGAAAATGTAACCGCAACGCAGGGAATTACGTATGATGCGGTTGTTACAATTGCGACTGAAAATTACAAGAATAAGACTAAAGACGCTGATGATATTGGAGATGTGAGCGATGCAAATATCAGGGAGCTTCCGCAGATTAACAAGGTTGATTCCAATAAGAATGCCGTGCTTTCGTGGGAATTAAATAAGTACGATAACAAGGCACTTGAAAATCTTGCAGTGGAAAATTTTGCGCCGAAAAATTCAGTTACTGATCCGGATATTGCAACGCTTAAAGAGTCGTATAAAGATACTGCCGAGAAGTACATCAATATTGAAATTAAGGAAGATACAGATACATCAAGCACAAAGGTTTCGTGCGAGGTTGAATATAAAACAGGAAAAAACGCATCGGATAAATCACTTAAA